>NZ_JARVXN010000036.1:0-33766 GCF_048957715.1 Mitsuaria sp. CC2
CAGCGAGAGCAGCTCCTGGTTGGCCGATTCGAGTTCCTGCTTGGCGCTCTGCAGCTCTTCGTTGGCGCTCTGGAGTTCCTCGTTGGTGCTGAGCATCTCCTCGTTGGCCGTGCGCAGCTCTTCGTTGGCCGACTCGAACTCGACGACCAGCGTGCGCAGCTGCGCCTGGGTCGCCTCGAGTTCGTCGGACAGCGTGGTGACGGTGCGTTCGAGCTCGTCGACGCGCGCGCGGGCGCCGCCGGGCGAGAAGGGCGGCGTGGACAGCGCCGACGCCGCATCGGCGGCCGGCTCGTGGGGCTCGGGCGCGAGGGTGACCAGGAAATGCTGGGCGGCCTCGCCGGCCTCCAGCGGCAGCACCTCCAGCACGTAGCGCCGCTCCTTGAAGCCGATGCGTTCGCGGCGCACCGGCTGCCCGGTGCGCTTGGCCTCGACGAGCGCGGTACGGACCGGCACGTTGAGAGCCGCGTCCAGCAGGCGCGGCAGCGCGAGGGTCGCTTCGCCGCTGGCCGGCGCGATGAAGGCCGACACGTCGCCCCGGAACTGCACCACCTCGCCGCCCTGGCTGACGACGAAGCCCGGCGGCGCATAACGCGCGAGCGCGACCCGGTTGGCGGCCTCGCTGACCAGGTCCGGCGGGGGCGCCTGCGGCACGCGCGGCGCGTCGCCGTCGCTGACCCAGGGGCGCATCGCGTCGATGGGGAACAGCGGCCGGTGGCGGCGCGAGTTCGGCAGCTTGCGGTACAGGTGCGGCGCGCCGGCGTGTTCGAAGCCGTCGGCGACCGAGGCCGCCTCGGCGCGGCCCAGCAGCATGAAGCCGTCGTTGCGGCAGGCGTAGTGCAGCACCTCGAAGACATGCTGCTGCGCTTCCTTGCGCAGGTAGATCAGCATGTTGCGGCAGCTGATCAGGCCCATGCCCGAGAACGGCGCGTGCGTCAGCAGGTTGTGGCGCGCGAACACGCACATCTCGCGCAGGTCCTTGGCCACGAGGTAGCCGCCGGTGCTCGGCACGAAGGCCGTGTCGCGGAAGGCCTGCGGCACGTTCTCCAGCGCCGCGGCCGAGTACCGGCCGGCGCGGGCGGTCTCGATCGAGGCCTCGTTCAGGTCGGTGCCGAAGATCTGGACGCGGCGGTGGATGCCGTCGGAGTTCATCGCCTCCTTGAGCAGCATGGCGATCGTGTAGACCTCCTCGCCGGTCGAGCAGGCGGGCACCCAGATGCGGATCGGGTCGTGGCGCAGCGCCAGCAGCTTGGGCAGGACGACCTGGCGCAGCACGTTGACGAACTCCGCGTCGCGGAAGAACGCGGTGACGCCGATCAGCACGTCGTCGCGCAGCGCGGCGGCCTCGTAGGGATCGGTGCGCAGGAACTGCAGGTAGGCGGCCAGGTCGCGGTCCTTCTGCAGCAGCACGCGGCGCAGGAAGCGGCGGCGCAGGTTGACGTCCTTGACGTAGCCGAGGTTGACGCCGGCCTTCTGCTGGACGATGGTCAGCGCGGTCTCCAGCGCGTCGACGTCCTGCGCGACACCGCCCGAGCCGGGCAGGTCGCCTTCGTGATGCGGCTCGCCGAAGCGGCGCAGCAGCGCGGCGGGGATCTCGTCCGGGGGCAGGACCTCGTCCACCAGGCCGGTGTTGATGGCGGCCACAGGCATGCCGTCGTGTTCGGCGGTGTTGGGCGCCTGCGCCAGGATGAAGCCGCCGGTGGCCTTCAGGTCGACGATGCCGGCCGCGCCGTCCTGGCCGGTGCCCGACAGGATGACGACCGCGCCGTCGAGGTCGGGATCCTGCGCCAGCGAGGCCAGGAAGGCGTCGATCGGCAGGTGCAGGCCGGGCGTGCGGCGGGTGAGGCGGAAGTGGCCGTCCAGCGCCATGACGCCGGCGTTCTCGGGCATCACGTAGACGCGGCCGTGCTGCACCTTGGTGAGGTGCTCCAGTCGCTCCACCGGGAGCGTGGTGCGGTCCTGCAGGACCTCGGGCAGCCTGGTCTCCTCGTTGGGGTCGAGGTGGGTGATGACCAGGACCGCGAAGCCCGGTTCGTTCGGTAGCGCACCCAGGACGGTGCCGAGCGCGTCGATGCTGCCCGCCGATCCGCCGAGCACCACCACCTGCAAGGGCTTGCGCTCCTCTGTGTCCACCCAGGGTCCCATCGCTTTGGTTTGAAAACTGCGGGCGAGTCTACCCCCGTCGGATGACCCGTCCCGCGCGGGGTCTCCCGTCCGCCACCGGAAGGTCGACCGGATACTGTGGCGCTTCGTCATCCGACGCTCGCCCGCGCTCCGCCGCCCGCCATGTCTTCGTCGCGCTCACCGTCCATGTCCGCCCCCTCCGCCACACGCTGGCATCACTCGCATGTGTTCGACGAAGGCAATCCGCTTGCCGCACGCAACACGCGCTGGGCCGTACTGCTGACGGTGCTGATGATGGTCGCGGAGATCGTCGGCGGCTATGTCTTCAACTCGATGGCGCTGCTGGCCGACGGCTGGCACATGAGCTCGCACGCGGTGGCGCTGGGCGTGTCGCTGCTGGCCTACGGCGCCGCGCGTCGCTGGGCGAAAGACGGGCGCTTCGCCTTCGGCACCTGGAAGATCGAGATCCTCGGCGGCTATAGCAGCGCGCTGCTGCTGGTCGGCGTCGCGGGGCTGATGCTGTGGCAGTCGGTCGAACGGCTCATCGCGCCGACGCCCATCCACTACGACGAGGCGATCGCGGTCGCCGCGATCGGGCTGGTCGTGAACCTCGCCTGCGCGTGGCTGCTGCGCGGCGAACATCATCATGGGCATGACCACGGCCACGGCCACGGCCATGCGCACGGGCATGAGCATGCGCGCGCCGACGCGCAGGGACATGGCCACGACGACTTGAACCTCCGCGCCGCCTACGTGCATGTGCTGGCCGACGCCGCCACCTCGGTGCTGGCGATCGTGGCGCTGCTGGGCGGCCGGTGGTGGGGCGCGGATTGGCTGGACCCGGTGATGGGCATTGCCGGCGCGGTGCTGGTGGCGGTGTGGGCGCGCGGGCTGCTGCAAGACACCGGCCGCGTGCTGCTGGACGCCGAGATGGATGCGCCGGTGGTCGACGAGATCCGCGAGGTCATCGCCGCCGCGCCATGGCCGGCGACGATCGCCGACCTGCATGTGTGGCGCGTCGGTCGCGCGCAGTACGCGTGCATCGTGTCGCTGGTGACCGACAGTCCCGAGGCGCTGCCCGACGACGTCCGCAGGATGCTGTCCATCCACGAGGAACTTGTTCACGTGACCGTCGAGATCAACCGGCCCGATCGCGCGACTGTCTGATCCGCGCCGCGGCGTTCGCCGGAGCGCTTCCGGCGCGCCGCCACAATCGCGGCCCATGAAAACCAACTACCTCTTCGCCGCCATCCTGGTCAGCAGCCTGATCGGCGCCTTCGTGGCCAACCGTTCGATGAAGACCGCCTGCGCCGTGGTCTCCGGCGCCATTGCGCTCTACGCGCTGCTGCGTCAGGTGATCTGACCTGTTGCGCCCTCGCCCGCTTGCGGGAGCGGGCGAGGGGGTGAGGGCCCGCGGCGGTGGCGGGCCCATGCGGTCATCCATCAGTTCCATCAGATCGAAGTGATCAATCTGATGCGGTGGATATCCCCCCTAGTTCACCCTATGGTGGGATGGCACTCGAGCCGTCTCCCCTTGATAGTGGGAACTCATCAGGAGAGGACCATGCGACAACGATTCGCGCCGCCCGCCGGAGAGCCCGGCCATCCGTTCAGTTCGGCCATGCAGCTCATCCTGCGGCAGACGGAGGTGTTGCTGCAACGGCGCATTCCCTTCAGCCCGTCCGGCTGGCCGGTCGAGGATCCGCCCGCGCTGGTGGGCCTGGAGGTCACCGAGTCCACCTGGGACGAGTGGACCGAAGCGATGGCGCATCAGAGCCGCGGCGCATGACCTGACCCTTTTCGGCCCTCACCCTTTCGCTTTGTCGGCCCTCGCCCTTCCTGCGCGTTGACCGCCCGCGCGGGTGCCGCCCTCGCGCGAACTTGAGCCGGTGAAGCGGCGAAGACAGCCCTCAGTTCCGAGCGCTCGGTGATGCAGTTCACCGAGCCCGCGACGACCGCCGCGATCGTTGCGCTCATCGCGGCATGCCGGGAGGCGGCCGCGGCGAAGAATCCGTTCACCCCAACGAACGAGAGCGCTTCGCCATGCACGTCAAGTCCAACGCTTCTTCGTCGCCGACGGCCCACGTCGGCGCCCCCGCGTCCGCCGGCGCGGCCAAGGCTGCCAAGGCCGCCAACGGCGCGCCCGATTTCACCAGGATGCTGAACGACGCGAAGGCCGGCGCGCCGGCGTCCGCGGCGACGGCCCCGATGGCCGCGGCGCCCGCGGCGGGGACGTCGACGCCTTCGTCCGCGCTGTCGCCCACCTTGTCGCTCGACACGGCCTCGCTGGCCGCGCGCGGCTGATCGACGCCGGGAGCGTCCCGTGAGCAGCGTGCCCCTCCTGTCCAGCCTGGTCGCGCTGGCGACGTCCTCCGACGGCCCGCACGAGAGCGGCCGCGCCGCGTCGTCGGGCGGGCACCCGGGATCGTCCCGGGGCGGCGGACCCAGCCTGACGCTGGGCCCCGTGCTCGGCGTCACGGCCACCATCAGCGCCAAGGGCCTCCAGGCGCTGGCCGGCGACGCGGTGGAGGCCGTCGAGACGGTCGCCGACGTCGTCACCGACACGGTCGGGGACGTCGCCGGCGGTGTCGGGAACGTGCTCGGCAATGTCGTCGGCTACGGCGTGCTGGTGGCGCTGGGCGGCGGCGCCATCCTCGACGAGCTGGTCTGAGGGTCGGGTCATGCGCCTGCGGACGATCCTGAGGACGACCTTGATGTGGACGGCGGCCGCCGGCCTGGCCGGTTGCAGTGCGCTGAGTCCGGTGCCCGCGTGGGAACTGCTCAAGGGCGCGGGCACCGCGACCTCGACGGTGCTCGCGACCGCCGCGCCGGCGAAGGCCAGCAACACGGTCCACCACGGCGACGCGCCGGTGCGCACGCTGTGCATCGAATTCAACCGCAACGCCCCGCTGGAGGACCTGGTTCCGGCGATGCAGGCGGAGCTGAAGGGGCAGGGCGTGGACAGCCGCGTGTACGAGCCCGGCACGGGGCTGCAGCAGTGCGGGGTGTGGCTGCGCTACGTCGCGACGATCGAATGGGGCGTGCCGCCGATGGCCAGCGGCTACCGCGCCAACCTCAGCGCCGCGTCGCTGAGCCTGCACCGCGCCGACGGGACGCTGCTGTCGACCAGCAGCTACGTCGCCGAGGAGAACTTCGGCCTGGCCCGCTGGGCCGGGACGCGCAACAAGATCGCGCCGGTGGTGAAGGCGCTGATCACCGGTTTCCAGAGCTGAGGGGAGGGCATGATGTCGAAGAACAAGTCCCGTGGCGCCATGAGCGATGCCACGATGCCGCTCGCGGCCGTCCTGCTGGCCGGCTTGGGCGTGCTCGGCGGTTGCGCCGGCACGCCGCCGACGGTGGCCGGTCCGATGATGGTGACGCCGCCGCAGGCGCCGATGTACATCGAGCGGCCGAACAACGGCGCGATCTACCAGCCGACCATGTCGCCGACCTCGCTGTTCTCGGGCGAGAAGCGTCCGAGCGCGATCGGCGACACGCTGAAGGTGGACATCCAGGAGACGCTGAAGGCGAGCCAGAAGCAGACGACCGACACCAGCCGCGACAACAAGCTCGCGGTGCACGGACCGGGCGGCCAGAGCAGGATCGGCGTGGTGGAGCGGCTGCTCAACGTCGACGCGACGGCCGCGGGCAGCGACTCGTTCAAGGGCTCGGGCACGACGGAGACGGACAACAGCTTCACCACCACGGTGGCGGTGAGCGTCATCAACGTGCTGCCCAACGGCAACCTGCTGGTGGCCGGTGAGCGCAACGTGGGCCTGAACAAGGGCGTGAACACGCTGCGCTTCTCGGGGATCGTGAATCCGCGCGACATCCGCCCGGGCAACCTGGTCTCGTCGCGCGACGTGGTGAACGCGAGCCTGGAAAGCGTCGCGCAGGGCGACGTCTCGGAGGCCTCGTCGCGCAGCTGGCTGCAGCGCGTGCTGGCGAGGAGCCTGTCGATCTGGTGACGCGCCGATCGCGCGCGTCAACCCGCAAAGCGGGCCGACGCCACGGGCCTTATCGACCGATCGGGGTCGGCGGTCCGCTTCTATAACCCACGATTCGCCGCCATGGCTTTCGCGACAGTTCCGCATGAGAAGCGGAGGGCGGAGCCTTGTCCGGCGGACTCCACGAAAAGCACATCATGAGCACGAGAGGGACGCGGACGCCGCCGCACGACGGCGCACCGGACGCGACGAGCGACGACTGGCTGGCCGACGGCCAGATCCGGACGTACCGGCGCGGCCAGAAGATCATCGAGGCCGGCACGCCGCTGGCCGAGTGGATCGCGATCAGCGGCGGGGCGGCCTTTCTCGCGGCGAAGGTCGCGGCGGACACGCGCGTGGCCGTGGCGGCGCTGTGGCTGGGCGACGTGATCGGCGCGGATTCGCCGCTGGGCAAGCTGGCGGCGCGTTACGACGTGACGGCGCTGGTCGACGTGACGACCATCCACATCCCGATGCCGCGGATGAAGGACACGAACGCGCCGGACCGCGACGCTGCGACCGGCGAGCTGTACGCGGCGACGGCCTCGCGGCTGCAGGACCAGATCACGATGCGCTTGGCCGGCAACGGCTTCCAGCGCCTGATCAGCGTGCTGGCGACCTTGGCGGCGGCGCTGAGCAGCTCGCAGCGCGCGGGCACGGTGGGCAACAGCCTGGCGCTGCCGGTGTCGCAGGCCTGCATCGGGCAGTTGTCGGGGCTGTC
This sequence comes from Mitsuaria sp. CC2, assembly GCF_048957715.1. Taxonomy (NCBI): domain Bacteria; kingdom Pseudomonadati; phylum Pseudomonadota; class Betaproteobacteria; order Burkholderiales; family Sphaerotilaceae; genus Roseateles; species Mitsuaria sp. CC2. The sequence goes on from NZ_JARVXN010000036.1 coordinate 6,829, forward strand.
ACGCCGACAGACCTGGATCTATCTCGGGCAGCTGGCCGAGCGCGGCTGGAGCCGCACCTCGCGCACCAAGGTCACGCTGGAGGGCCTGAACGCGTGGCTGAGCCTGATGGGCGAGGTCGAGTCGCGCGGGCTCGATTGCATCGGGACGGTGGATCAGTGCGACATGACGTTGTCGCGGCTTGCCAGCGCTCGCTCGTCGTTCAAGTGATCCGAGATCGCCGGATCAGCTTGCTTTGAAGCTGATCTCCGCCGCCTTCTTCGCCTCCATCTTCGGCCCGAAGCTGTTGAGGTCGCGCAGGATCAGCGTGTGGTGGTCGATGATCTGCGGCGCCGTGAGGTCGCCGTAGGCGATCGTGGTGTGGCCGTCCTCGACCAGCGTGACGTCGTAACCGGAGCTCAACGCGCGACGCGTCGACGTGTCGACGCAGAAGTCACTCTGCGCGCCGCAAACGACCAGATGCTTCACGCCGAATCCCTTCAGCACCGCGTCCAGGTCGGTCTTGTGGAACGAATCCGGCGAGGTCTTGAACACGCGCCGGTCGACCGGCTGCGCGTGCAGGCGATCGTCGATCTGCCAGCCCTCGCTGCCGTGGCGCAGCGGCCCGTCGCCGTCTTCCTCGTGCTGGACGAACACCACCGGCGTGCCGGTGTCCCGCGCCTGCGAGATCAGGCCGTTGATGCGACCGATGACGGCGTCGACCTCGTGGCAGGCGTACTTGCCGGCGCAGAGCGCGCGTTGCAGATCGATGATGAGCAGGGCAGTGGTCATGGCGTCCGGCGGTTGTCGATGAACAATGCCGGCCAGCATAGCCGGCAGGCCACCCCCCACGCCGATCGTCACGCCCCCTGACCTTGTCCCCGCTTTGCGGTGCCGGGCTGCCTCCGCGAGCGCCGTGTCAGAACTTGTAATTCAGCACCACCCGCATCGCGCGGTTGTCGCCGCGGATGTTGTTGGGCTTGTCGAGGTTGAGGTTGTCGCCGCCCAGCCGGTTGGGCGTCGCGCCGGCCTGCGGCGCGTTGCCGATCCAGTCGTCGAAGCCGCCGTAGTTGTCGGCGTTGAGCAGGTTCAGCACGTCCAGCCGCAGCGCCACCTGGTGGATGCCGTACTTGAAGGCCTTGCCGATGCTGATGTCGATCTGCCGGAAGCTCGGCGAGTCGCCTTCGACGAGGAAACACTGCGGCGTGCCGCCGACGCAATTCGTCAGGCGCCGCGGGAAGCCGCTCGCGTAGGTGCCCTTGGCCGAGAAGGTCAGCCCCCAGGGCAGCAGCTTGTCGGTCATGAACGCGCCGACCAGCCTGTGCCGGTCCACCAGCGTGCTCGGATTCCAGCCGCGACCCGCGCGGCCGTAGGTCCAGTCGAAGGTGTCGTTGCTCCACTGCAGGTTGGTCGTCTTCGCGTCGCTGTAGGTGTAGGCCAGCGTGGCCGTCCAGCCGGACGATTCCGAGTAAGGCTTCTCCGCCTTCACGAACACCGAGTCCGTCCGCGTCCGGCCGATCGAATCCCCGAGCACCACCTGCCCGAAGCCGGGCGGCCCGCCCCACAGCGGATCGATGGACGACTGCTGCGCGAAGCCGCCGTTGGCGTCGCGGTTGCCGCTGAACCAGACGAACTGATTCTTCGCCTCGACGCGGCTCAGCGCGATCTCGCCGTTCCACGTCTTCGTGAGCGCCTGCCGCAGCCCGATGCTGAACTGGTCCGCATAGGGCATCTTCAGGTCGTTGCGGATCAGCCAGATCTCGCCGCCGGTCGCCTGGTTCTTCTGCAACTCATCGAGCGCGTGATTCGCCATCGTGCGGTCGTAGCTGCGGCCGTAGCCGCCGAAGACCACCGTGTTGCGGTTGCCGAAGACGTCATAGGAGAACCCCACCCGCGGCGCGATCGCGTTCTTGAACGCCTTGCGGGAGTTGCCGCTGCTGATGTATTGCGAGATGTCGATGCCGCCCTTGGCCAGCGACTGCGCGTAAGTCTGGCCCGCCGGCGGCACGATGCCGTAGCGCTCGCCGTCGATCGCCATCAGCGCCGCGATGCGGTCCGCCGGCGTCGCGTATGAGTTGTTCAGCATGTTGTCCTCGTAGTCCCAGCGGACGCCGAGGTTGAGCTCCAGCTTGTTGGTGACGGCCCAGTCGTCCTGCACGTACAGCCCCCACTGCTTGTTCTTGAAGCTGGCGCCCGAGGCCGCCGCCGCGCGCCGGATGTTGCACTGCGCGCTCGTGCTGCCGTTGTTGGAGACGTTGGTGCCCAGGCAGTTGGTGCCGTCCCAGTAGGGCAGGCCGGTGACGTTGTCGATCAGCACCTCGACCGCGTCGACCGAGTTGGCCGTGCCGCTGAGGTCGTAGCGCATGTCCTTGAGCTTGACGCCGCCCTTGATCACGTGGCCGTCGGCACCGGTGTAGGTCAGCTCCTCCGAGACGAAGGTGCCGCGCTGCTTGCGCCGCTGCGCATCCGGCGAGCCGCCGTCCAGGATCACGTCCTGCGAGGCCGTCAGCACCTGCGGCGATGCCGTCGAGACCTTGTAGCGGACGAGCGGCGTGTCCGACGCCGACTTCGGATTCCAGAGGTAGTCCTCGTAGCCGATGCGCGCCTCGCTGAGCCAGTCGTCGCGCGACCACTCGTGCTTCAGGTCGATGCGCGTCTCGTCGTTGCGGCGCTCCTTGTCGTTGCCGGGCAGCGAGAGGTTGCGGTCCTCGGCGATGCGGTCGGTCTCGCGTCGCAGCCGCGCGCTGAGGGTCAGGCGATGCTCGTCGTTGAGCTGCGCGTCCAGCTTGCCGAAGAACAGGTCCTCGTGGAAGGGATCGACCTGGCTGCCGCGTCGCGCCAGCAGTTCGGGCACGATGCCCGCGTTGGGCAGCTTCTCGAAGTTCTGGCCGGCGATCTGGCGCGAGTCCTCGATCCGCTTCGCATCGTAGGCGACGAAGAAATGCAGCTTGTCCTTGACGATGGGGCCGCCCACGCTGCCGCCGTACTCGTACTTTTCGGACGACGGCCGCGCGATGCCCTGGGCCTCGCGCTCCTTCTCCAGCGAGTTCTTCGAGCGCCAGTTGGTGCCGGTGCGGTCGCCGTAGAGTTCGCCGTGGAACTCGTTGGTGCCGGACTTCGTCACCGCCGTGATCGCGGCGCTGCTGACCTGGTCGAACTCGGCCTTGTAGTTCTGCGTCAGCACCTTGTATTCGGAGATGGCGGACTGCGGGAACGGGTTGCCGCGCGTGTCCGACTGGCCGCTGACGCCGCCGCGCAGGATGTTGTTCTTCTGGCCCACGCCGTCGATGAAGACGTTCAGGTGGTCGAAGTCCTGCGCGCCCGATTGCACCCGGCTCAGGCCGCTGGAATCGGTCGAGAAGGCGACGCCCGGCGCCAGGTCCGCCGCGCTGAGGAAGTTGCGCGTGTTCTGCGGCAGCGCCTCGATCATGCGCTGCGACACCACCGTGCCGACCTGTGAATCCTTGACACCTTGCCGGCTCGCGTTGCCTTCGACGGTCACGGTGCCGAGCTGGATCGCGTCCGGCGTCTCCGCCACGGGCGCAGCCCCCAGATCGAGCGCGGCGCTCTCGCCGACGGACAGGGTGATGCGTTCGGTCTTGATCGGCTTGCCGTCGGCGGCGGCGACGCTGACGACGTACTCGCCCGGCGCCAGCCCGATGAGCGCGTAGCGGCCGTCGGCGCGGGTGCTGGTGCGATAGCGGGCGCCGTTCGCGCTGTTCACCGCCGTGACGCTCAGGCCGCCGGACTGGACGCCGGCCGGCACGTTGACGAGGCCGCGCACCGTGGCGCGGCTCACCTGCGCATGCACGGACGTGAAGGCACCCGCACCCAGCGCGAGCGCCGTCGCGAAGGCGAGGGCGCTGCGGGTGGGGAAGCGGGGGCGGAGGGACGCGCGGGGCGAGGCGGACATGGGCCGCTTCATGTGGACGGCCCGGCCTTGGCGCGGCGCATCTGCTCCGCGAAGACCTGTTCCATCGCCTTCTTTTCAGGCAGCACGTACACGATGCCACCGCGCTTGCCGAAGGTCGGCCACAACGTCTGTTCGAAGAATTTCACCGGCATGTTGATGCAGCCGAAGCTGATGCGGTTGTCCTTGGGTGTCGGGGAGGCGAGCCGCTCCAACCGGCGCTCCGCGGGGTTGGTCGGGCGGACGCGATGCATCGACACGGCGGCGTCGTAATCCACCCAGAGCACGTCCTCGTGCCCGGCATTCTTGCCGGGCTGCGCGACGAAGCGGCCGGCGGGTGTGGTGCGCTCGGAAGGCTTCACCTCGGCGATGGGCCGCAAGCCGATGCCCGCGACGCTGTCGTCGCCGGCGGCGTAGCCCAGCAGCACCGGCGTGGTCGCCTGGAGCTTGCCTTCGGGACTGAACACCAGGACTTGCGCCTGCCGCTTGTCGAGGATCGCGAACGGACGTCCGTTGTGATCCCAGCCCGCCATCACCCATTGGGCGAGCTGGCGGGCCTGTCTGGAAACCTTGGTCTTGCCGAAGTCGGCCGTGCCGGTCCGCAACACTGGCGCGGGGGCGTGGACGACCGGCTGGACCGGTGCAGGGGTGTGTCGTGCCACGACGGGCGGAGCCGGCCGCAGCTGCTTCATCAGGAAAGTCGCTGCCGGCCAGGCCAGCAACGCGCCGGCCAGGCCCAGGATCAGACCCTGCGCCGCCCATCCCGCGCGTTCCCGCAGATGCTTCGGGATCCCGCCCTTCACCGGTTCCGGTGGGGGCGGATCGCTGAAGAAGTACCCGCTGGAGGCGCGCAGCATGGTGGGCTTTCAGGGAGAGATCAGATCCGGGCGTGGCGGTGTGGACTCACCGATCAGTTGCGGTCGGCGCGCGGGGCCGGCGTGCCGGCGCTGGTCGGCTCGGACGGCATCGGGTCCTGCGTGGCCGGTTGCTGGTTCTGCCACTGGTCGGTGGAAGCAGGCTGGGTCTGTTGCGACTGCGCTTCGGGCGTCGTCTGGTTCTGCTGCGTGGTCGCCTGGTTCGACTGGTCGGCCGGCGTCAGGGTCTGCTGGTCGGCCGGCATCTGCTGCTCAGTCTGCGTGGCGGGGTACTGTTCCTGCGTCGCCTGCGTCTGGGTGGACTCGGTCGTGTTCTCGACCTGCGCATACGCCAGACCCAGCACGCTGGCAAAGGCGGTCAGGGCAACGGCACCGGTCACGAGGGATTTGGTCGCGTTCATCAGTCTCTCCTTTGGGCTTGAGGGGACCGATCGGTGGAGATCGGTTAGGACCAACTTTGGACCGTGGAGGGGGCGTCGACCGTGGGTTGATGTCGCAACGGCTTGTAGGACAAGCGGCAGGTTTCAACCCGATACATCCACGTGTCCATCGGGGCAAACGGCGATCCTCGTCGCTCTCGCGCCCAAAGAAAAACCGGACGGCCCAGGTCGGGCGGTCCGGCGAAGAAGGCGCTGATGGACGCCTTCGGAGACAGGAGACCTCCGGACAATAGGCATTCACCCCGATCGCGTAAATGCCGCGACGGGCAACGCACCGTTGTGGGGACCTCAACAATCGCTCGTGGTGCCCGCCCTTTTCGATGGATCCTGGGAAGCGCCCGATCGGCAGGGGGTGGTGTGCGTTGATCGCCCATGTGACCGCTCCCACATTCGGTTACCGCCCGGCGTTGGATAGCTGCCGGCTGTCGGTTTCGTGCGATAGATGTCCGCTCGCTATGTGTGGTTGTCAAAGGATGTCAATGACTTGCGTCAAGATCGCGGCGCCGCGAGCGTTCTGCCCCAACTTTTTCAGCCCGTCACCAGAAATCGTTCTCCTAACGCTTTCTTGATGCCGAAAGGGACGGGAACGGTCGGAACAAGGGACGCGGCCGGAAGGCGTCGTTGGAGGGTTCGGCGCCGTTCGTCATCAGCGGGCCGTGTCACGGCCGCCTTTTTTGTTGTGTTTGAGGAGGACCCATGTCTACTGTGCTGACCGATCAGGGCGGCGGATCCGCCGGCGCGAGCTGGCTGGACAAGGAGCGCACCATCGCCGCTCCCGGTTTCAACCGCTGGCTGGTGCCGCCGAGCGCGCTCGCCATCCACCTGTGCATCGGGATGGCCTACGGCTTCTCGGTGTTCTGGCTGCCGCTGTCCAAGATGCTGCAGACCGCCGGGACGGGCGCCGCGTGCGGCAAGGATGTGGGCTTCCTGGCTCAGCTGTTCACCACCGGCTGCGACTGGACGGTGCTGACGCTGGGCACCATCTACATGCTGTTCTTCCTGTTCCTGGGCTGCTCCGCGGCGATCTGGGGCGGTTGGCTGGAACGCGCCGGTCCGCGCAAGGCCGGCCTGGTCTCGGCCGTGTGCTGGTGCGGCGGCATGCTGATCTCCGCCTTCGGCATCCACACCCACCAGTTCTGGCTGATGGTGCTGGGCTCCGGCGTCATCGGCGGCATCGGCCTGGGCCTGGGCTACATCTCGCCCGTGTCGACGCTGATCAAGTGGTTCCCTGACCGTCGCGGCATGGCGACCGGCATGGCCATCATGGGCTTCGGCGGCGGCGCGATGATCGGTTCGCCGCTGGCCGTCGAGCTGATGAAGCACTTCGCCACCCCGAGCGACGCCGGTGTGATGCAGACCTTCGTCGTGATGGCGCTCGTGTACTTCGTGTTCATGGTCGCCGGCGCGCTGGGCTACCGCGTGCCGCCGACCGGCTGGAAGCCTGAGGGCTGGACCCCGCCGGCCGTGCAGGCCAGCAACACCATGATCACGCAGCGCCACGTGCACGTGAAGAAGGTCTGGGGCATCCCGCAGTTCTGGCTGGTGTGGATCGTGCTGTGCATGAACGTGACCGCCGGCATCGGCGTGATCGGCATGGCCAGCCCGATGCTGCAGGAAATCTTCGGCGGCTCGCTGATCGGCGTCGAAGCCAAGTTCGCCGAACTGGACAAGACCCAGCTGGCCGCGATCGCCGGCATCGCCGGCGGCTTCACCGCGCTGTTGAGCCTGTTCAATATCGGTGGACGTTTCGTCTGGGCCTCGCTGTCCGACAAGCTTGGCCGCAAGCTGACCTACACGGTGTTCTTCGTGCTGGGCGGCCTGCTATACGCCAGCCTGCCGAGCAGCGCCGCGGCGGGCCACAAGCTGGCCTTCGTGGCGGCGGTGTGCGTGATCCTGTCGATGTACGGCGGTGGCTTCGCCACCGTGCCGGCCTACCTGGGCGACCTGTTCGGCACCCAGTTCGTCGGCGCCATCCACGGCCGTCTGCTGACCGCCTGGGCCACCGCCGGCATCCTGGGCCCGTTCATCGTGAACGGCATGCGCGACTACCAGCTGGGCCTGGGCATCCCGCGCGAGCAGGTCTACAACCAGACGATGTACATCCTGGTGGGCATGCTGGTCATCGGCTTGATCGCCAACCTGGTCATCCGTCCGGTCGCCGACAAGCACTTCATGACCGACGCCGAACTGGCCGTCGAGAAGAAGCTGGCCCATGAGAAGGCCGCCGCCGCCGAAGTGGGCAGCGGCCCGGGCGCCGGCCGCGCCACGCCGACTTTCCTGGTCGCGCTGGCCTGGCTGGCCGTGGGCATCCCGCTGGCCTGGGGCATCTATCGCACGCTGCTGAGCGCCGCGAAGTTCTTCAGCTGATCACCCTCAGTACGCGGCGTTGTTGACCAGCGTCGATACTGAGCATCACGATGGCAGACCTCGGTCTGCCATTCTTCCTTCTTAGCGAGGGGCGGGCCCAGCGCCGGGCCGCCCCAAACCGGCCCGCCATCCCCCCGGGGGGTGGTCTGGACGGGCCGCAGGCACGAGCACACCGGGGGTACACATGAGCGACCAGAAGATCCATTTCTACAAGGGCCCGGCCGGCGGCTGGGGCGCGCTGAAGAGCGTCGCAAAGCACCTGCAGGCGCAAGGCGTTGCGGTGAAGGGCGCCAAGACGCTGCTGTCGGCCAACCAGGCCGACGGCTTCGATTGCCCCGGCTGCGCCTGGCCTGATCGGGATCACCGCTCGACCTTCGAGTTCTGCGAGAACGGCGCCAAGGCGATCGCCGCCGAGGCGACCGCGCACCGCGCCACGGCCGAAGTGCTGGGCGGACACACCGTCAGCGAGCTGGCGGAATGGTCCGACTTCGACCTCGAGAACATGGGCCGCATCACCGAGCCGCTGGTCTACGACCGCGCCACGGACCGCTACAAGCCGATCGCCTGGGCCGACGCCTTCGAGCTGATCGCCGCGCGCCTGAACGCGCTGCAGAGCCCCAACGAGGCGATGTTCTACACCTCGGGCCGCGCCAGCAACGAGGCCGCGTTCCTGTACCAGCTGTTCGTGCGCGAGTTCGGCACCAACAACTTCCCCGACTGCTCGAACATGTGCCACGAGCCCAGCGGCCAGGGCCTGAAGCCGACCATCGGCATCGGCAAGGGCACGGTGACGCTGCACGACTTCGAGCAGGCGGACGCGATCTTCATCATGGGCCAGAACCCTGGCACCAATCACCCGCGCATGCTGGGCGAGCTGCGCGAAGCGTCCAAGCGCGGCTGCAAGATCGTCAGCTTCAACCCGCTGCGCGAGCGCGGCCTGGAGCGCTTCGCCGATCCGCAGGACAAGATGGAGATGGCGACGCTGGGCAGCACGCCGATCTCGACCCACTACTTCCAGCTGCGCATCGGCGGCGACATGGCCGTGATGAAGGCGCTGTGCAAGCGCGTCTTCGAGCTCGACGACGCGGCGGTGGCCGCCGGCGGCGAGCGCGTGCTGGACCTGGGCTTCATCGCCGAGCACACGAACGGCATCGAGGCATTCGAGGCCAGCATCCGGGCTGAAAGCTGGGAAGCGCTGGAGGCCGAATCCGGCCTGTCGCAGGAGCAGCTCTGCGCCGCCGGCGACCTGTACGCGCAGTCCAAGCGCGTGATCATCTGCTGGGGCATGGGCATCACCCAGCACCAGCACTCGGTCGCCACGATCCAGCACATCGCGGCGCTGCTGATGCTGCGCGGCAACCTGGGCCGCGAAGGCGCGGGCGCCTGCCCGGTGCGCGGCCACTCCAACGTGCAGGGCGACCGCACCATGGGCATCTACGAGAAGCCGCCCAAGGCGCTGCTGGACCGCCTCGGCCAGGTGTTCGGCTTCGAGCCGCCGCGCGAGAACGGCTACGGCACCGTCGAATCCATCCAGGCGATGCTCGACGGCAAGGGCAAGGTGTTCTTCGCGCTGGGCGGCAACTTCGCCTCGGCGACGCCGGACACGATCGCGACCTGGAAGGCGCTGCGCAACACCGACCTGACCGTCCACGTGACGACCAAGTTCAACCGCAGCCACACCATCCACGGCAAGGAAGCGCTGGTGCTCCCGTGCCTGGGCCGCACCGAGATCGACATGCAGGCCGCCGGCCCGCAGGGCGTGACGGTGGAAGACTCGATGAGCATGGTGCACATCTCCAGCGGCATGAACGCGCCGGCGTCGGAGCACCTGCTGTCGGAGCCCATGATCGTGGCGCGCCTGGCGGCCGCGACGCTGAAGGGCCGCTCCAAGACGCCGTGGCTGTGGCTGGTCGAGGACTACTCGCGCATCCGCGACAAGATCGAGGAAGTCTTCGACGACTTCGCCGGCTTCAACGAGAAGATCAAGGTGCCGGGCGGCTTCCGCCTGCGCAACACCGCATCGGAGCGGGTCTGGAACACGCCGACCGGCAAGGCCAACTTCATCACCTACGCGCTGCCCACGGACACGCCGCTGCATCAGGCGCGCGCGCGGCTGCGCGGCGACGAGAAGACGGTGGTGTTCAACCTGGCGACGGTGCGATCGCACGACCAGTACAACACGACGATCTACGGCAATGACGACCGCTACCGCGGCGTGTGGGGCCATCGCCGCGTGGTGTTCATCAACAAGGAAGACCTGAAGACCATCGGCATGAAGGCCGGCGAGTGGGTCGACATCACCAGCGTCTACAGCGACGGCGACACGCGTCGGGCCGAGAAGTTCGTGCTGATCGAGTACGACATCCCGCGCGGCTGCCTGGCCAGCTACTTCCCGGAGACCAACGCGCTGGTGCCGCTGAGCAGCGTGTCCATCGGCGCGGGCACGCCGACGTCGAAGTCCATCCCGGTGGTGCTGACGCTGCGCACGCAGGACGCGCCGCTGCCGCAGGACCAGGCCAGGTCGGTGGCCGGGGCGAGCGCCTGAGGCAGCTCCGATGAACCGCGACGACGCGCCCGGCGCCGACGTCCGCGACGCTCCGGACCGCGAGGTCGACGTGGAGATCGAGGACGAGGGCGACATGGCCGCGCAGGCGCGTTTTGCCTTGGAGACGCTGGCGGAGCTGGACGGCGGCAACGGCGTCTCGCTGCCGCGGCTGGCCAAGCGGACGGGGCTGCGTGTCAGCGTGCTGCTGCGGCTCTACACGCTGATGAGCGATGCGCGCGTCGGCGACGCGCAGGGGCCCGGCTGGGTCGGCCTGCGCGTGGATGACGACGGCCGGTGGATCGCCCGCATCACGCCCGCGGGTCGAGGAGACGGTGCGGACGACGGTCACGCGGAGCCGGCGCCATGAGTGACGCTTGCATGCTCTCCGACGACGACGCCCCGCTGCCTTCCGCGCTGATCGCGGTGCGGCCGGAGCGGCTCGGCGCCGCGCGCGCGGCGGACGAGGAGTTCGTCGCCGAGGAAGTGCCGATCGCGCTCGAGTACAACGGGCTCTCGCACGCGGTGATGCTGGCGACGCCGCTGGATCTGGAGGACTTCGCGCTCGGCTTCTCGCTGACCGAAGGACTGCTGGCCTCGCCGGCGGATCTGCTCGATGTCGAAGTGCGCACGCGGCCCAACGGCGTCGCCCTGCAGCTGCGCGTCACGGCGCGCTGCGAAGCGCTGTTGAAGGAACGTCGCCGCAGCATGGCGGGCCGCACGGGCTGCGGGCTCTGCGGCACGGACAACCTCGACCAGGTGTTCCGCGTGCCGGATCGACCGGTGCCGCCGTTGCCCGCGGCGCTCGCCGATGCCGGAGCCCTCGTGCCCGCGCTGTCGCGCGCGATGCGCGAGCTCGCCGCGGCACAGCCGCTGCAGCAGCGTACCGGCGGCATCCACGCCGCCGCCTGGTGCCATCCGGACGGCAGCGTCGTCCTCGCTCGCGAAGACGTCGGCCGCCACAACGCGCTCGACAAGCTGATCGGCGCCATGGCCAAGGCCGGCATCGACGCCTCGCAAGGCTTCGCCGCCGTGACCAGCCGCGCCAGCTTCGAGATGGTCCAGAAGGCCGCCATCGCCGGCATGCCGATGCTGGCCGCTGTCAGCGCGCCCACGCATCTGGCGATCCGCACGGCACAGTCCTGCGGACTGCGGCTCGCGGGCTTCGTCCGCGAAGGTCGTGCGACGCTCTACGCCTGAGCGTCTCAGAACTTGCAGCCCATGCCCACCTGGGCCATCACATCGATTTGAGCCGATCCGTCACCCTTTCGACTGAGCTTCGACGGCATGCGGAACCGCGCGGCGCACTCGGTAGCCTCCAGTCCCAACCCGCGCAGCATCTGTTTCGGACCCGCCATGCCGATGCTCAACGCGTGATGCGCGCGCTTGGGCGGGGGACCGATGGACACGCCTTCACGCGGGAGTTCGACGACCTGGATGTCCAGGCCGCGATTGAGCATCACGTTGGATCGCGAACCGTCGGGCGCGCGGGTCGAGATCGTCCGAAGGCGTGACCGCAGTACGGACAGCGAGGCCTGCAGCGCAAGCGGCTGTCGAGCAGGGTCTGCCTGCGCGGCCGTTTCCTGTGCCGCCGCTGGCGCGGATGCCGCAGGCGACGGATCCGCAGTCGATGGCGCCGCCGCAGCCACGCCCGCGATCGCGAGCGTCGTGGCGACGCCGACGACCCTCCGCCAACTCCTCTTTGAGGCGTGCCCCATGTGGTCCTCCAAGCTCCAACCCGCGAGACACCACGGTGCGCGCGGGTGCTGAAGCGCGGCTGAAGGCGGGATGAGGACTTTCCCCCGTGGGCATGGGGGATGCGGGGCCGTCCTGCCACCGACGCTGGACCTCACCCCCACCCACTCCCGCAAGCGGGAGAGGGAGTCCGACCGGCGGCCTTCACGCCCAGGCGCGCTTCACGGCCAGGCGCGCAGCAGCCAGTCGTTCAGCGTCTTGATGCGATCCGGATCGGCGCCGAGGACGCCGGCTTTCCAGACCGCGTACTGCAGCTTCTGTTCTGCCGTGCTGCGGTAGTCCGTCGACGCCATGACGTAGACGCCGGGTGACTTGAGCGTCAGCGGCTGCTTCGTCTGGTCGAGGCAGAAGCCGAAGCCCGCGGTGGGCTCCGCCTCGCCCAGATCCATGTTGTTGGGATCGCAGCGGCGCCAGATCGCCGGGTCGGTGACCGTGTAGAGCTGGTTGAACTGCTTGAACGCGCCGTTCAGCAGCTTCAACGTCAGTCCGGCCTGCAGCTTGTCGAGCCGCTTGAACGGCGAGGTCTGCGTCGCCTGCGTCGACACGGCCTCCATGAAGTTGATCGGGTTCAGGTGCTTGACCACCGCGGCCTTGCTGAAGCGGCCGCGGTTGTTGATGATCGACCGCGTGTCAGTCGGCACCCACAGCGGGATGTTGTTGTTGACGAACTGCGCCGACTTGATGCGCGCCTGCAGCAGGCGGATGTCGCTCAGCGTCGCGGCCGTGGACCGCGCCGGCGTCGCGTCGCCCAGCGTCTGCGACAACAGCGAGTCGAAGCCGGTCAGATAGGGCCAGTCGACCGAGAAATTCACCCAGTCGCTCTGCGCGCCGGGGTTCAGCGTGACCTGCATCTGGTACCACGCGTTGGTCCGCGTGTAGGAGCCAAGCTTGTTGCCCGTCTCCCAGGCCAGCAGCCATTCGCGGGTGATCTTGCCGGTGGCGTCGTTGTCCTGCTGGTAGACCATGTGCGGCGCAAGGAAGAAGGCGCTGACCGTGTTGAACGGCCATCCGCGCTTCTCGCCCCGTCCGGCCCAGGTCTTGGCCGTGGCGTCGTAGCTGCCGATGAACCAGCGCTGGTCGCCTTCCAGGCCGTAGCGCTGGGCCCACTCCCACTGCTGGACGAGGTTCCACTGCAGTGTGCTGCCGACGACCCGTTCGATGAAGGCGTTGGTGGTGAAGGCGGCGGGTTCCGTGGCGGTGCGGGCGGCCGAGAGCGACTTCATCAACTGCGCCGCGCCGACCTGCGCGCCGTACTGGCCCGTGGCCGCGACGTGGTTGCCGCGTCCGCCGCCGAGGAAGGCGTACAGCTCGAAGCCGGAGGGCTGCAGCATCGACTGGATCTCGTTGCGCTGCTGCGGCGTCAGGTGGCTCCAGTCGCCGAAGGTGCCGGAGCGGTGCGACTCGAACCACGCGGCGATCTTCTTCGAGGTGGCCAGCGGATCCAGGCGCCGGTTGTCGGCGGTGAAGGTCGCGCCGGTCTCGAAGGAGCCGGCCGCGTTGGCGCCCGTCGGCCAGATGTCCAGCGGATGCATCGCCGGCAGGTAGGAGTTCCAGTCGGGGAACTGGATGGGCAGCGGGATGTCGCGGGTGTTGAGCGTCGCGTTGGCGTCCATCACCTTGTCGACGTCGGCCTGCGTCAGCGCGAGCGCCGTGCCGTCGAGCGGCTTGCCGAACAGCGCCTTGACGGCATCCGACGGCGAGTCGAGCACGGCGTCCAGACCGGCGCCGGCCGCCCATTCGGTGACCGGCCTGCTGTCGATGCCGGCACCCGGCTGGTACGGCGGATTCCACGGCGCGGCCTGCGCCACGTGCGCCATGTCGCGCAGCGCATAACGCAGGTAGGCGGCGATCTGTCCGCCTTCGGCCTCGGTCAGGCCGTGGAAGCGGGAGCGCTGGACGATCGCATTGTTGGAGTAGTTGAAGTACTGGAGGTCCCGGCCGTCCGCGGCGTGGCACGAGGCGCACGCCGCGCGGAGCTGGTGGTTCACCAGCGTCGACTTCATCAGGCGGTTCTCCGCCTTCCACAGCTTCTCGCCGGCGGCGACGTCGGCGGTCAGCGTGCGGCCGGCCACCTTCTCGACGTTGATGTCGGTGCGTTCCACCGCGTTCGTCGCGAGGCTCTGTCCCTGCGCGTTGCGGAACTGCAGATCGATGACGCGGTAGCCGTTGGACTCGCCGTCGCTGCCGTTGAAGCGGAACTGCACGAGGTTCACGCCGCTGATCAGGCGCGCCTTGGTGGTCGCGTCCAGCGTCAGCTTCATGCGCGCGGTGTAGAGGCCGCCGCCGCGTTGCAGGCCGCCCTGCACGCGCTCGGCGTCCGCGAGCGTCATCGTGGCGTCGGTGATGTCGACCCAGGGGATCGCGCTCGCGTTGGCGACCGCCGTGCCGCCGAGGATGCGCAGGCTCGCCTTGATCCTGGCGGGCGTCTCGGTGGTGGCCTCGTATTCCGGAGGGCCGAAGAAGCCGCAGCGATGGCAGCGCAGCCACAGCTCGGTGGCGGCACCGATGCCGCTGACGTCGAGCGTCAGGTTGGCCGTGGCGACCGTCGGCGCGCTGGGCAGGCCGGCGCCGAGAACTTCCAGGGGCAGACGCAGCGCGGTGGTCGCGGTCGGACCGCTCGGTGGCGCTGGAGCGGGAGCTGGGGAAGGTGCAGGAGACGGCGCCGGTGCAGGCGAGGGCGCAGGCGAAGGGGCCGGCGCGGGAGAAGGCGCGGGAGAAGGCGCTGGGGCCGCGGGATCCGTGGGCGTGGTCGGCGTCGTCGGCGTCACGGGCGTCGTCGGCGGCGGAGGCGCTTCGGACACCGGGGGATCCGCTTGCGGTTTGGACTCGTCACCGTTCCCGCCACCGCAGGCGCTGAGCGCCGCGAGCAACGCGGCGGCCATGGCGGCCAGGGTTGATCGGGCGGCGGATCGACGGAGCCATTCGGCGGCGATGGGACGGGGGGCGGGCGCCATGCGGATTCCTTTCGGCGCTGCGGCCGGCGTGATCGGTCCCGACGCGCGGGTCGCGTCGGGGCAGCGCATTAAAGGAGCCCGCTCCCGGGCGCGTCAATCGATCGCGCCCCTCTGAAATCGACCGTTACCCGTGTTGCCGAATCCGGCGGTCGCCGCGCCACACCTCTACCTCTTGTGAGGGAGGCGGGGGCCAGGACTATCCGACAAGGCCCAGGGCCCTCGGCAGTGCCAGCGACAGCGTCGGCCAGTAGGTGACGACCATCAGGAAGCCCAGCATCGTGAGCAGCCACGGCCACACGGCGACGGTGAGTTCGGTGATCCCCATCTTCGTGATCCCCGAGGCCACGTAGAGGTTCAAGCCCACCGGCGGGTGGCAGAGGCCGACCTCCATGTTGACCGCCATCAGGATGCCCAGGTGCACCGGATCGACGCCGAGCTTGGCCGCCACCGGGAACAGGATGGGCGCCATGATCAGCACGATCGCGGCGGGGTCCATGAAGTTGCCCGCGCCCAGCAGGATGAGGTTGACCAGCAGCAGGAAGACGAACAGTCCGAAGCCCTGCGCCGACATCCACGCGGCCATCGTCTGCGGGATCTGCTCCGAGGCCATCAGGAAACTGAACAGCACCGCGTTGGTGATGATGTACAGCAGCATGGAGCTCATCGCGGCGGCCTTCAGCAGCACCTTGGGCACGTCCTTCAGGCCCATGTCCTTGTAGACGAAGACCGAGATGATGAAGGCGTACACGGCGGCCACGGCGGCCGCTTCGGTCGGCGTGAACTTGCCGCTGTAGATGCCGCCGATGACGACGACGATCAGCATCAGGCCCCAGAAGCTGTCGCGGAAGGCCTTGAAGCGCTCGGCCCAGGTGGCCTTGACCATGCGCGGGTAGTCGTACTTCTTGGCGCGGTACCAGGTCGTGATGCCCAGCAGCACCGACAGGCACACGCCCGGCACGACGCCGGCCATGAACAGCTGGCCGACGGAGGCGGTGCCGACGACCTCGCCGTGCGGGCCCGTCGCCGACATGCCGGCCGTGGCGATGGAGAACATCACCAGGTTGATCGACGGCGGGAACAGGATGCCCAGCGCGCCGGACGTCGTGATCACGCCAGCCCCGAACTGCTTCGGATAGCCCTGCCGGGTCATCGCCGGCAGGATGATGGAGCCGACCGCGACGACCGTCGCCACCGACGAGCCCGAGATCGCCGCGAACATCGCGCAGGCCAGCACGCCGGCCAGCCCGAGGCCGCCGTACCAGTGGCCGATCATGGTCGTGGCGAAGTGGATGATCCGCCGCGCCACCCCGCCGTGCGTCAGGAAGTTGCCCGCCAGGATGAAGAACGGGACGGCCATGATCTCGAACTTCTCGATGCCGGTGAACAGCTTGAGCGCGACCGATTCGATCGGCACGTTCGTCATCGTGAAGAGATAGGTCAGGACCGTCAGGCCCAGCGAGATCGAGATCGGCATGCCGGTGAGCATCAGCACCACCAGCAGCGAGAAGATGATCAGCGTGTTCATTTGACGTCCTCCTCGATGCCTTCGACGTGGCCGTGGTCCGCGTGCGGCACTTCACCGGTGCGGATGAAGGTCCAGAGCACCTGCAGGAAACGGAAGCACATCAGGTAGGAACCCAGCGGCACGCACGAATAGGCGATCCAGGTGGGGATCTCCAGGTCCGGGGAAGTCGGGCCTTCGAAGAGGTCGGGGTTCTCGATGCCCAATGCGTGCGTGAACGCGTAGTGCGCGCCGTTCTCCCACACGAAGGTCGCGCCCAGCGTGCCCACCGTCGCGGTGAACACCGCGCCGGCCAGCAGGCTGAACATCACGAGGTACTTCGCGTGTTCGGGCTTGAGCTTGCGCACCACCACGTCGACGCCGACGTGCGTCCCGGCGCGCACGCCGTAGGCCGCGCCGAACTTGGCCATCCACACGAACATGTAGATGCACAGCTCCTGCGCCCAGCTCACGTCGATGCGGATGACGTAGTCCTGCACCCCCGGCACCCCGGCCAGGAAGCGGTGCAGCACGGCCATCGCGATCACCAGCGTCGCGGCGCCCATGAGGCATGCGATCAGCGTTTCCTCGAGTCGGTCCAGCCATTTCAATGACATGGCGGTCTCCTTCAGGCAAAGAAAAGCCGCGCCGCCTGAGCAGGGCGCGGCTGAGGAAGGACGGTGAGCGGCTTACTTCGTCGGCGGGACGAAACCGGCGGCCTTGTAGGCGGCCTCGACGGTGCCCTTGCCAACGCGCGACTCCATCTCCTTGTGGACCGGCATCAGCGCCAGCTTCCACTCGTTCACTTCCGCCGGGGTCAGCGTGTAGATGGTGGTCTTGCCGCTGGCCTTGATCTTCTCGAAGGCCTGC
This sequence comes from Mitsuaria sp. CC2, assembly GCF_048957715.1. NCBI lineage: Bacteria > Pseudomonadati > Pseudomonadota > Betaproteobacteria > Burkholderiales > Sphaerotilaceae > Roseateles > Mitsuaria sp. CC2. The sequence continues at coordinate 24,020 of NZ_JARVXN010000036.1, forward strand.
TGGTTCTCGGTCTGCGCGATCGCGTTGGCGTAGGTCGTCGCGTCCTTGACGCTGCTGTCGACGATGGCCTTCAGATCGGCCGGCAGGCCGTCGTAGAACTTCTTGTTGATGATCAGCGCATAGGCCAGGTGGCCGTGGTTGCTGATCGTCGTGTGCTTCTGCACCTCGTAGGTCTTCTGCGTGTAGAAGTTGGACGGCACGCCTTCGGTGCCGTCGACCACGCCGGACTGCAGCGCCTGGTACAGCTCGGAGAAGGCCATCACCTGCGGGATCGCGCCCAGCGCGCGCATCTGCGCGTCCAGCACCTTGGAGGACTGGATCCGCATCTTCAGGCCCTTGAAGTCCGCCACATGGTGCAGCGGCTTGTTGGCGCTCATGATGTGGAAGCCGTTGTCCCAGAAGGCCAGGCCCTTGATGCCCTTGGGCTCGAGCTTCTTGAACAGCTCCATGCCCAGCGTGCTGGTCGTGTTGCGGAACGACGCGTCGTCCTTGAACAGGAAGGGCAGGTCGAAGACCTCGAACTCCTTGACGCCCAGCGGGCCGAACTTGGCCAGCGACGGGGCCAGCATCTGCACCGAGCCCAGCTGCAGCGCCTCGAGTTCTTCCTTGTCCTTGTAGAGCTGGCTGTTGGGGTAGACCTCGACCTTCAGCCTGCCCTTGCTGCGCTCCTCGGCGAGTTCCTTGAAGCGCTGCGCGCCCTTGCCCTTGGGGGTGTCGGGCGCGACGACGTGGCTCAGCTTGATGACGATCGGCGCCTGCGCGAAGGCGGACGCGGCGACGCCCGCTCCAGCGATGGCAAGGGCAGCCGACAGCAGCAGGCGGCGGGGGAACGTGGCGGACATGCGGTCTCCTGATGTTCTTCGCGAGTGTTCTTCGGGTTCCGCCGATCAGGCGCAGTGACGACCTGTCGCGGAATGTGGCGGATTGTGGAAATCCGGTTCCCGTGCCGCCAGTTGTGGACTTCCACATTGGGGAAACACGTATCCCGGGAGGCCCGTCGTGCGCTCTGCGCAGCGCCTAGACTGCCGCCATGGCCGCGTCCCGACGTCTCCTCCAACTGCTCAAACGCACGAGCTGGGCGTTGCCGCTGCTGCTCGCGCTGGCCTTCGCCGCGTCGCTCGGCGTGTGGCTGCGGCTCAGCGACATGCGCGATCTCGAGGAGGAACGGCTCACGCTGATCGCCGACGCGCTGTCGCTGGAGGCGCGCATCTCCGACTGGCTCAACGCGGAGCATGCGGCGGTCGATCGCCTGGCTCAGCAGCTGCCGGGGAACGTCGACGACCAGATGCTGCTGAACCATCGGGCGGTCGCTGAAGGGCTGCGGCGCCTGTGGGTCAGCGCGACGGTGCTCGACGCCAACAACCGCGTCATCGCGCATGTGCCGCAGCAGACGCCGCAGGCGCTGGCGCCGTCGCGGGAGCGCAGCGGCGTGAGCCTGGATGAAGGCGGCCTGACCGCGCACTGGAGCGCCCCGCGGCCGCAGGGGGGCCGGCTGGTCGTGCGCTTCGCGCCGAGCGCGCTGCTGCGGCAGACGCTGCCGTGGTGGCTCGCGCAGAAGTACGACGTGAGACTCGTTGACGGGCTGGGACAGCGGCTGGCGCAGACCGGTGATGCGCTGGCGCAGACCGGCGATTCGCTCGCGCTGACCGGCACGCAGAGCTACCGTGTCAGCGTCGACCCGGCGATGCGCGAGACCTGGCTCGAACTCAACACCCGCGTGCCGCATCGGCCATGGTGGTACACGCTGGCGGCGGCGCTGATGGGCGTTTTCCTGCTGTTGTCGGCGCTGGCCAGCGCGATGCTGCGCCGGCAGATGCGCGAGGTGCGGCGCGCCGAAGGCGAGGCACGGACCGAGGCGGCGTGGCGTCGCGCGGTCGAGGACTCGTTGACGGTGGGCCTGCGCGGTCGCGACCTGGAAGGCCGGTTGACGCACGTGAACCGCGCGTTCTGCGATCTGGTGGGCTACAGCGCCGAAGACCTGCTCGGGCAGCTGCCGCCGATGCCGTACTGGCTGCCCGACGAGATGGCGGACAGCCTGCGCCGCCACCGGCGCAACATGGCCGGCGGCGCGCCGCGCGAGGGCTACGAGGCGCGCTGGATGCATCGTGACGGGCACGAACTGGACGTGATGATCTTCGAGGCGCCGCTGGTGGACGCGAACGGCGTGCAGATCGGCTGGATGGGCTCGATCGTCGACATCAGCGCGCGCAAGCAGACCGAGGAGCGCGACCGCCGCCGCACGGAGGCGCTGGCGCACCAGGCGCGGCTGAGCACGCTGGGCGAGGTGGCGTCGGCGCTGGCGCATCAGCTGAACCAGCCGCTGGCGGCGATCGCCGGCTACAACGCGGGCGCGCTGCGTTCGCTGGAACGCGTCGGCCAGACCGACGAGATCGTGATGGAGGCGCTGCGTCGGCTCGGCGAGCAGGCGCAGGAGGCCGGGCGCATCGTGCAGCGCATCCGGGCCTTCCTGACGCGGCGCGCGCCGCAGCCGGAACGCTGCGCGGTGCCGGAGCTCGCGGCGCGGGTGCTGGCGCTGCTCAAGCGCGACCTGCGCGGCGTGCTCGTCGAGGTGGCGATGCCGACGGGGCTGCCGGACGTGCAGGCCGATGCGGTGCTCATCGAGCAGGTGCTGATCAACCTCGTCCGCAATGCACTCGATGAATTGCATGGCAAGCCGGGCTCGCAGGTGCGCATCGCCGCGCAGCGCGTCGGCGATCGCTTCGTTCGGGTCGATGTCGACGACAACGGCCCGGGGCTGCAGGGACGCGGGATCGATCAGCTGACGACGGCGTTCTATTCGACGAAGTCCGAGGGGATGGGCATGGGACTGGCGATCTGCCGTTCCGTGATCGAGGCGCATCACGGCGGCATGGAGGCCGGCGCGAGCGCGCTCGGCGGCGCGAGGATCAGCTTCACGCTGCCGCTGTGCCCGGGGCAGGGCGCGTGCGACGGCAGCGAGTTCGCCGACGGCAGCAGTTCCGGCATCGGTGTTGGCACAGGCATTGACCGCGGCATCGGACAACACAAGGAGGGCGCGCGATGAGCGACCCACAGGCGACGGTCCACCTGGTGGACGACGAGGCGGCGGTGCGCGATGCGCTGGCCTTCCTGATGCGCACGCACGGGTTGCGGGTGGAGCCGCATGCGAGCGGCCCGGCGTTGTTCGAGGCGCTCGATCGCGCGATCGAGCCGCACGGCTGCATCGTGCTGGACGTGCGGATGGAGCCGCTGTCGGGCCTTCAGGTGCACGACGAATTGATCGCGCGCGGCGTGCCGCTGCCGGTGATCTTCCTGAGCGGTCACGGCGACATTCCGATGGCGGTGGACGCGATGCAGAAGGGCGCGCTCGACTTCGTCGAGAAGCCTTTCAACGACCAGGCGCTGGTCAACAAGGTGCAGCGCGCGATCGCGACGGACATCCACCGCTGGCGCGAGTCCCGCGTCCACGCGGACGTCGCCGGCAAGCTCGCCAGCCTGACCGACCGCGAACGCGAGGTCGCGGTGCTGGTCGCGGCCGGCAAGCTCAACAAGCAGGTCGCCGACGAGCTCGGCATCGCGATCCGCACGGTGGAGGTCCACCGCGCGAGAGCGTTCACCAAGCTCGGCCTGCGCTCCGCGGCGGAGCTGGCGACGATGCTGGAGCGGTTTGAGGTGAAAGGCGGCTCAGGCCGCCCGGATCACCAGTGACACGTTGCTGCCACCGAACGCGAACGAGTTGCTGACCATGGCCTTCGACGGATCGAAGGCTCGCGGTTCGCGGATCACGTCGGCGATCTCTTCGAGCAGGCTCGTGTCGATGTGCGCGCTCGGCGGGAGCTGACCGCGGCGCATCGCCTGGACGCAGGCGACCAGTTCCAGCGCGCCGCCGGCGCCGATCAGGTGGCCGTGCAGGGCCTTGGTCGCGCTGACCGGCACGCCGCGCACGCCGAAGACGCGCGACAGCGATTCCGCCTCGACCGTGTCGCCCACGTCCGTCGCCGTGCCGTGCGCGTTCACATAGCCGACCTGCGACGCCTCGATGCCCGCATCCGCCAGCGCCGCGCGCAGCGCGCGTTCCTGGCCGTCGGCGTCGGGCCGTGACAGGTGCACCGCATCCACGCTATGCCCGTAGCCGGCTAGCACGGCAAGCGCCGACGCGGCGCGTGCGCGGGCGTGGCTCTCCGTCTCCAGCACCAGCGCCGCCGCGCCCTCGCCCAGCACCAGGCCGTTGCGCGCATCGTCGAACGGCCGGCAGCTGCGCGACGGATCTTCCGGATCCGCCGGCGCCATCACGCCCATCGCCTGCCACGCCGCCACCGAGCCCGGGTTCAGCATCGCCTCCGAGCCCCCGACCAGCGCCACATCCGCGCGCCCCTGGCGCAGCAGCATCAGCGCCTCGCCGATCGCCTGCGCCGACGAGGCGCAGGCGTTGGAGATCGTCAGCATCGCCGCCTTCAGCCCGTACTTCATCGCCAGGTGCGAAGCGGCCGAGTTGCTCATCACCCGCACCACCGTGTAGGGATGGATGCGCGGCGTCTCCTTCGTCAGGTGCTCGCCGTAAGACTGCTGCAGCGCGTTCGAGCCGCCCAGGCCCGTGCCCCAGGCCACCGCCGAGCGCTCCGGCGTCGCCGACGTCGCCGGCAGGCCGGACTGCGTCCACGCCTCGCGCGCCGCGTGCAGCGCCATCAGGCTGTGGCGGTCGTGCAGGTTGCGCTGCGCCGGCGGCATGTCCTGTCCCAGCGGCAGCGTCACGGCCGCCGCCGCGAACGGCGCCACGCCGCGTGTCGGTTCCCCCGGCTGCAGCGTGATCCCCGACCGCCCCAGCGCCAGCGCCTGCGCCAGCGAGTCCGCGTCCGGGCCGAGCGCGCTGCACGCGCCGATGCCGGTGATCCATACCGCTTCCGGGCTCATGCCGGCACCGGCGCTCAGGCGGCGACGGCCGCGGGCGTGCCGCCGGCGTCGGCCTTGGCGGCCAGCTGCGCGTCCACGATGGCGGCCAGCCCGACGATCGTCGGCTGCTTCATCGCGGTGTCGTGGTCGATCTCGATGTGGAACTTGTCCTCCACCGCGAACATGAAGTCGACCAGCATCAGCGAGTCCAGCCCCAGTTCGGCGAAGGTGACGTCGTTCTTCAGTTCGTCGTCGTTCATGCCCAGCTCGTGGCAGGCCAGTTGACGGAGTTGATCAAGCGTGTTGCTCATGGCGGAGGTCCTCGGTCGTGGTCAAAGGGGAAGGGCGCTCGGACAGTGCCTCGACGGGCACCAGGCGCTGCAGGAACTGACGCGCCGCCTGGGTGACGGCGCCGCGTTCGTTGTCCAATGTCAGCATGTGATAGCTGTGATGGAACCAGTGCACCTCGGGCGTCGTGGCCAGATGGCGCTGCAGCTCCAGCACCGAACGGGGACCGCTGACGTCGTCCTCGCTCGCATGCAGGACGACCGCGGGCGCGTCGATCTCGTGCAGCCGGCGGCGCACGAGGCGGATCATCCGGGACGCCTGGTACAGCGACGCGGCCGGCAGCCGGTCCGCGCCGGCGGCGGAGACGTGGCTCGCATTCATCGCCTGCGCGACCCACTCGCGCAGCCGTTCGTTCTTGATGCCGTAGGGCGGCGTCTCGCGGAAGGCCAGCCACTGGCGCAGCGGCGGCACGTAGGCCAGCGGCAGCAGCCGGCGCCACGGCGAGACGTTCCAGCCGTCGAAGTGCAGGCTGGTGGACAGCAGCATCAACGCCGCCGCCGGCCGTTTCAGCGCCAGGGCCAGCGCCAGCACGGCCCCCATCGACAGCCCGCCGACGGCCACGCGGTCGTGCTTCGCGGCCAGCGCGTCGAAGTGCGCGGCCGCCATCTCGACCCATTGCTCGAAGGGCGGGACCGCGCGGCGGACCGGCGGGTCGGCGGCCGGCGCGCCGGCGACCGGGGGCACGACGCCGTAGCCGTCCAGGGCGGGCGCTTCCACGACGTAGCCGGCGTCGCGCAGCGCGCGGGCCAGCGGCATCATCTCCAGCGGGTTGGCGCACAGGCCGTGCAGGAGCAGCACGGCGGGGCGCGGATCCGGCTGGGCGGGGAAGTCGGGGTGGGCGGTGTTCGGCATAGACGGCAGTCTGTCCAAGCTCGCTGTTGCGGACTTGACGACAAGCTGTCCGCAACCTGTCGGCGCCGTTGCCCTCAGGTTTCTGACAGGTGACGGATTGGCCCGTGCAAGGGTCTGGCTTTATGCTGACGCTCCATGCGAATCCTCCTGGTCGAAGACGATGAGTTCCTGGCGGAGTCCACCGCCCGGGCGCTGCGCTCGCAGTCCTGGGTCGTGGACGTCAGCGCCCGCGGCGAACCCGTGCCGCTGTCGCTGCGCGAGGACCGTTACGACCTGCTCATCCTGGACATCGGTCTGGCCGGCATCGACGGTTTCGAGACGCTGCGGCGCGTGCGCGCGCAGGGCAGCACGACGCCGGTCCTGCTGCTGACGGCGCGCGACGCCGTCGAGGACCGCGTGCGCGGCCTGGAAGGCGGCGCCGACGACTACCTGGTCAAGCCCTTCGCGCTGAGCGAGCTGATCGCCCGCGCCCGCGCGCTGGTGCGCCGCAGCCAGGCCCGCACCGGCAACGAGTTGAGACTCTCCTCGCTGCGCATGGACATGGAGGCGCGCCGCGCCTACATCGCCGAGGAGCCGCTGGCGCTGTCGGCCCGCGAGTGGGACGTGCTGGGTTTCCTGCTGGCGCGCGCCGGCAAGGTGGTGGCCAAGGAGCAGATCGCCTCGGCCAGCAACGGCTGGGAGCAGGGCGTGAGCGACAACGCGATCGAGGTCTGCGTCTCGCGCCTGCGGGCCAAGATCGAGCCCGCCGGCCTGCAGTTGCGCACCGTGCGCGGCCTGGGCTACCTGCTGGAAGAGATGCCGTCCCCGCCGGCCGCCAAGGCCTGACCCCCGCGGCATGACCGAGTCGTCCCAGCCCCGCGGCGGCCGGACCTTCAGCCTCAAGCAGCGGCTGCTGATCTGGCTGATGTTCCCCGTGCTGGTCGCGGTGCCCGCGGCCGGCTTCATGCTGTACCGGGTCATGCACGACACGGCGATCTCCTGGCTGGACCAGGCGCTGGGCGACACGGCGCTGGCGGTGGCCAGCCTGCTGCGCGAGCGCGACGGGCAGGTCGTCGTCGACGTGTCGGGGCCGACCGACCGGGCGCTGCGTTTCGACCGCACCGACCGCATCTACTACCTGGTGCTCGATCCGGCGGGGGAGGTGCTGCTCGGCGACGTGCAGCTCGCGCGGCTGAAGCTGCCCAAGCGCAAGCCCAACGAATGGGTCTTCACGCTGGCATCGCTGGACGGCGAATCGCTGCGCGCCGCGGCGCTCGGCGCCACCTGCGGCAACGGGCATGTCTGCCAGATCCTGGTCGCCGAGACCTTGAACAAGCGCGATGCCCTGCAGCAGCAACTGCTCGTGGTCGTCGTGCTGCTGATCGGCGGCATGGCCGTATTGCTGGCGGGCGCCGGCTGGTGGGCGACCTACCGCGGCCTGCGGCCCTTGTCGCAGCTGAGCGCGGAACTGGAACAACGCGACCTCGCGCGCCTGGAGCCGCTGCAGCACGACGTGCCCGGCGAGTTGCGGCCGCTGATCGCGGCGTTCAACCGGCTCTTCGAGCGGCTGCGTCGGGCGTCCTCGGCGCAGCAGGACTTCCTCGCGAATGCGGCGCATCAGTTGCGCACGCCGCTGACCTCGCTGCGCACCGAGATCGACCTGGCCCTGCTGGAGCCGCACGATCCGCAGATGGAGCCGGTGCTCAAGCGGCTGCAGGGGTCGGTGGACCGCAGCGCGCGGCTGGCGACGCAGATGCTGTCGATCGCGCGTGCCGAGGCCGAGCCCGGCGGCCGTGAGCAGCCGGTGAACCTGCGCGACATCGCCGCGCAGGTCGCGGAGGACTGGGTGCCGCGTGCGCTGCAGGCCGGCGCGGACATCGAGTTCGAGCTGGAGAGCGCGCCGGTGCTGGGGCAGAGCTTCCTGTTGCGGGAGCTGCTGTCCAACGTGCTGCACAACAGCCTGAACTACGCCGGGCCGACTCCGCGCATCACGGTGCGCACCGGCAGCGACGGCGAGTGGTCCCGCATGGAGGTCGAGGACAACGGCCCCGGCATCCCGCCGCAGGACCGCGAACGCGCGCTGCGCCGCTTCGAGCGCGGCAGCGAGTCCAAGGGCACGGGCAGCGGCCTGGGCCTGGCGATCGCGTTGGACATCGCGCAGCGGCATCGCGGGAAGCTGGAGCTGCTCGATGCGACGCAGGGTCAGGGCTTGCGGGTGCGGTTGAGCGTGCCGAGAGAGCAGCCGCAGGGCTGATGCCAAGGCGCTTGGCTTCTTCCGTTCTCTGGCACGGCTTGCAAAGCAAAACGCCCGGCACAAGCCGGGCGTTTTGCCTGAGGCCGCAAGGCCTCCATCGACGCAGCGCGACCGTCAGGTCTTACTGCGCCGCAGCGACTTGGATGCTGTCGGACGAGGTATCGCGGCGGCCGGTCACGTAGACCGTCGGCAGCTGCTGACGCTTGACCGAGATCACCACCGGATCGAGTGTGACGATCTGGGCGCGCATCTCGCGCTGACCTTCTGCATGGGCCATGCCCAGACCCATCACCACGGCGGCGAGTGCGCCGAAAGCGACGGCCTTGATGCTGCGGCTGGTGGCGGATTCGATGTCGAGGCGGTGGGTCATGTGGTTCTCCTGGGTCGGTGGGCTGTGTCGATGGATGGAGTGTCGTCATCGACGCCCCGCGTTTCGAGCACCAGGAGACGAAGCCGCAGCGCAGCGGCGTGAGCTGCATGGGCGGCGGATGAGCGGATGTGAGGAGGGCACGGATTCGGATTTGTAGCCGGTGCGTGCGCGTTTCCGCGGTTGGCCCTCACGCTCGGCAGCGTGATCACGGCTACGCGAGGGACTGCTTTGCAGCGGGTGCGGTCTGTCGTTGAGCCACGACGGACGCCGGCCACGCGGCCGGAAGCAGTCCTCCGGGAACGGTCCGAGTGGTCCCGCCATAAAGCGCCAGCCGAGCCCTCGCCTGGCATCGCACGAAGTCCACGACTTAGAGCGAGTAGCCGTTCGTCGCCGTCTTCAACAGAGGTTGGCCGTTGTTACTTGGCTGCTTGATCTGCCTGCTTGCAAATACGTTGATGTCCAGGGCAGGCTTCTCACGGGCAGCGGTGATCTGTTTGAGGCCTGCAGGCGTCAGGACAAGGTAGCAACCCTCGCCCCACAGAGACTCCGCATCGATATCAACCGGCCCGGCGTCACGCCACCAATGGAGCTTTGCGACCACTGCTCCGCTAGCGTCAAGGAAGACGCTGGGTTCGTCGTCATGCGCGCGCCAGCGGAGCCTCATCAACCAGTTTGGGCACAACGCGAATGGATAGGCCGCTGCGTCGAAGCCCGTATCAACCGAACAAACAACTCGCCTTACCAGCGTCGGCGCCAGTTCCCGATCGAAGACGACGTGCCGCCCTAGCCATACAGCGATTGGCAACGAGTCATAGCACTGGTCGAAGTCCTCTCCGTCGGTTTGTGCCGAGGGTGCTCGAAATCGATAGAGACGATGCTCTGACTGGCGTGGCTTGAAGATCTTGATGCGCGAAACCTCGGCTACGACTTGGCCATCGTGATGTGCCGGGAACGGCGCCAGGTCGCTGTCGACCTCGTCAACCCATTTCCGCTCTCGTTCGGACCAACCCGCGTGCCGATCAAGCAACGGCATGCGAAGCCATTCGGGACGCACCTGTGGGAGCTTCAGCGGCCG
>NZ_JARVXN010000037.1:0-57439 GCF_048957715.1 Mitsuaria sp. CC2
CAACCCAATCGCTCCAACAGAGTCGGCCTGTCGCGACCGTTCAGTTTGCCGGCCAGCCGCAGTTCTCCCGCGACATGGCGAAGAGCGGCAAAGGCAATGTAAGCATGAGGCCTCCGGTAGGTGATCTGCATGTCGAGGACGCGAAGCTGAGCCTCAAGCCTCTTGACGCCAGAGGGCCCGAATTCATCAAATCCACCCCAGTCTTGGATGAACATCGCCGCGCGCCGGCGGACGGTCATCTCTTCGATGCCCGCCGCATTCGCAACGTCACGTGCCGTCGAGCGCAACATCTCGGTCCACCCGAGCGCCGATTCGACGCGCATTGCACCGGTTCGCTCGTCCGTGAATACCTGGTCGCCTTCTGCCGGGTGCTCGAGCTCGAGGCTGTAGAAGAGAGGTAATGGCGTCGCGTCCAAGCGGACCGGCAGTCCCCACCGATGCGACAAGAGCGCGGCTGACTCTGCCACCGCGATGTCACGATGACTGACCAGCGCAACCACGGCGCTGCCCAACTCGGGTGCAAAGTAGGCGCTGTCGGCAACCAACAGCGTCCCGAGCGCCTGCAAGGGAGCATCAAACTCGCCGGCCAAGAGTCGTCGCACAAGGGACTCGAACAGACCTTGACCGAGTCCGGCTTGCCCTGCCAACCTGAGCGTGCAATTGCGTGCGTGTCGCCGAACTTCTTCAACGGGCAGCCGGTAGGCAAAGTGCAGCAGATCCTCCAGAAGCTCCGTGTCGCCGAACGGTAGCTCGGCCGGCCGGAAGGGCCGCCCCAACTGGAACTCGCGAGTGCAAGCCATCTGCTCCTCAAGCAGCGACCAGATGGCCGGCCAATCCGGTGTCGCGCTGATCACCGGCAGTATCGAATCCAGCTCCGTCAGCAGCGACTGAGTGCTCTCCTGGCCGGCCGTCACTGAATCGACGATGTTCTCGAACGCAGCAGGGCATGTGGAGGGTCCCTGCAAAAGCTTCTTCGCCTCAAAGTAGAAGAACTTGCCGCCTCCCATCCACTGGCTCCACGAGCTCCAGGGGTCCTTGCTCGACTCGTAGCCTTGCATGAACTTCCTGGCGTATTCGACCTGCCCCGCCGCAGCCAACCGTCTAACGATCAGGAAGCGGCAGCGAGCGTCGTCCTGCAAGATCTTCCAGCGCTCGAACATCCTCAGCGCCAGATCGAGCGAGGCCGACTCGGCCAGATCCCTGAATCGGTGCGGCGCGTTGTAGTTCAGTTCGTCGCCATCCGCTTCAAATGCAAGCTCCAGCTGCTCAAGGGTGGTCTCCGAGTCGTACTTGCTAGGCGAAGATGAGTGTCGAGGTTCTGGCGCTTCTGACGTCCACCGGGCGATGGCAGCGTCGAGATTGGCTGACGAATACCCATGTTTGCCGGCAGCGGTACGAAGGCGCTGGAGCAGTAGTACTCGCTCGTGTGCTCTGCTGACTACCTCGATCGCCTCCAGAAGCATCAGCGTGAGCGGCTCAATCTGTGCAGGGCCTGCAGCGTCTGCGGCGATGTCGATGAAGTCGCCGACATGGTACGGATCCCGGTAGTACGGCTCCATGTAGAACGGCAGGGTCAGCCCGCACCAAACGGTCGTGCAGGCCATAACGAGTTCAGGGTTTCGCCGAACCATCCCCGTCAAGAGCAGATCGACGCGGTTGGGCCAACCAATCAAGTTCCAATCCGTCAGGGTCTTTGAAACCTCGAAGCCAAAACGAGGCCCGACCTGCATTGCTTCATCAATGAGCGGCATCGTCAACCGGTGCGCGGCCGACGAACCTTCCGTTTCGGTCATGCCGCCGACCTGGCGCATCAAGTTGGAGACTCGCTCGGCACGGTTCTCCGGGTCCGCGTTGTTCGCAAGGACCAAGATGTCTCGCCAGATTGCGTATTGCGGGTCCTTCTTTGGTGCCAACGCGTAGCCAAGGCATTGTTCGGGAACTGTCGCCAGCAATTGTTTCGCGCGTTCTACGTCCCCTACCGCGACCAACGCAATAGCCAGATCCGCCAACCCGTCGATCTGCTCGCTCGGTGTGTTTTCTTGGAGCTCCGCAACCAGGACGTTGAGCCGGTTGACGGCTGCCACACGGTCACCGTCAACCCGGTACGCGTCGACCGCCAATCTGCGTCGCAGATACGAAGTGCCCCCAAGCGTCGATGACGCGATGGCTGCTTCAATCTCCCGAAGTACCGCGCGGTACTCAGCCTCACCCCGCTTGACACCAAGCTTCAGCAGAGCTTGCGCGAGCTCTGGGACCGCTCGGAAGGACTGATGGATGCGATATGACTCACTGCCGCCCGCTGATGACAGACGCAGGATGTACCCAAGGGCACTACGGGCTAAGTCCTGGATGCTGCCAGCCGGCACGGTCGCGTCTTCGACGGCGACGCGGCCAAGAAGCACACCAATCGTCGAGGCGTGCTGTTGAAACGGATGAAGGAAGGTGTGCTTCGACGGCGTCGCGATTGGCAATGGCCGATTGAGCAGTGTGCAAAGCCTCGCGTGATGCATGACCGCACCGACCAGGTCCCCCAGCTCGCCAAGATCCGTCTGGTCGTCGCACATGGAAATCATCGGCGCGACCAACTTGTCGAACAGGGCTTCGGCCAAGTCACGCCGGCCAGCTTCCACTGCAGTCAGTGCCATACGGCGCCGGTAGCCGTTGGGGACCTCAGCGAAACCAGGAAGGGCAACTGCAGCATCGAACAGGGCAAGCGCCTGGGCAAGGTCACCACGGCGCCTTGCCACAAGCCCTGCATGAACCATCACGGACGGCTTGTCTTCGTCGGCGACGCCAAGCTTGCTGCAGAGTTTTTGCGGATCTGCGTCAACCTTCTGGACGAGCATCGCCTCGGCTGCTTCCGTTCTCAGATGCCGGCGTAGCGCGACGACAGTTGCGGGATCCACCTTATCGGGCTGGCGTAGTCCCTCTGCGGCGAGGTGGTCGATCGCTGTTTGAATCTGCTCGGCGTCACGGAAGTGAACGGCGCGCTTTGCCCAACTCTCGAACTCCTTGATGTTGTGCTCATCCCCTTGGTTCTGAAACTTGGACGTATGGAGTTGCGACAGTGGTTCAAGGTTCTCGAACAGCTCCTTCGCGCGCTCGAAGTCGCCTCGCGCTAACAGGGCGTCGACGACCTTGTAGCCCTTCGCAGGGAAGTACTGCACAAACGATAGGGCTGCATCAACATCCCCTACCGCCAGCATCGCCAACGGAAGCTGGTTCGCGTACTCAAGAGCTGTTTCCCGCCGCCCCACTTCGTCACGAGACAGTAGCAGTCGTGCGAAGGCTGTCGCGTCGTGCGTTCCGCGCACTGCCAGCAGCGCCAGACGGATGTCGGCGTGGATCTCGGCGATAGAGCGTCCGCCCGCCAGCTGCTCCCTGAAGCGAGCGGGCAGGGCCAGTGCAAGGATTTCAGCTCCGTCGCCAGCGCGGGCGAGGTAGCGCAGCTCAAGCCAGTGCTGCACCGATTCCGGTGGCGCGCTCTTCGCCAACCGGGCGAGGTCGCGGTACACGCGCTGTGAATACTCGGCGTCGATGTCTCCGAGGGAGGTTCGCGGTCGAGCGATGATGAACAGCCTGAAGCTGTTGTGGAAGACGGTCCACCCCTGGGATGACCTGCGGAGCAGATGACGAGCCACGATCAGGGCGCGTTCAATTGCAGACTCCTTGACAATCGTGGCCAGCAGCCGCAGGTCCATGGGCGCCTCAGCCCGAGCGATGAAGCCCAGTACGTCCATAGCATCCACGTCGCCTGCGATCTCTCGCCAAGCTGCGGCGTACACGGTCTCAATATCGCCCTCAAACGGCATCCCGCCGTTGAGAAGGTGCTCCCGGCCGGCTTCGTCCGCGTGCAGCAGCGCCTGAATCAAGTAGCGCGTTGCCAGCGGGTGGCCATGGGTGAGACTGCTCAGATCCAATCGCGGAATCTCGGCAGGCAGACCGAGGGCATCCGCCATCCGGGCGATCTCCTCACGGCCGAGAGGCTCCATGAGAACCTGGCGATCACTTTTTCCCGCTTGCTCACCTACGGCAGGCTTCAGATTCGCGAGATCCAGCCGCTGCGTGCCGAGGACGAACACAACGCCGTTTGGGATGGCCGCGGGCATAGGAAGCTCGCCCAACAGCGAATTGATTGGCTGCTCTTCGCGAGGCACATGGTCAAGCCCGTCGACGACGATGATTGTTCGGATGCCTTCCCGGTCGAAGCGCTCCCCAGCCTGCCGGACGAGGACGCCGAATTGTTCGCGGCGCTCATGCAGCGAGTCATCGCGCAGACGAAGTCCAGCTAACCCGCTGTTGCGGAGCTGCGTGCCAACGTCCGTGAGGAAGTTGTCGGCCTCCCCGCGCCCCACCCCTTGAGCGGCGCCCGGCACGTACGCCAAGTAGCGAACGAGGCGGACATTTGCCTCAGTGGCCAGCGCCACCTGCAGGAGGGTGGATTTCCCGGACCCAGGCGGTCCTATGAGAGAGATGTAGCCCTGGTCGGCGGCATGGAGCACGGCCAGCAGCTTGACCTCAGTGTCACGGTTGCGCTGGACGTAGGCTCCGACAGGGAACCGATGGACGAGCAGCGTCTTGGCGGGATCGCGCCAGCCCAGCTCATTCAGGAGTTCGTCGCGCGTCCACCGATCCTTGTCGCGTGCATCGGCCACCAGCTTGGGCAGTATGTTGGCAATCTCAGATGCCTGTCGTGCCTGCTCGGCGTTCAGCTTGTGCGTCTGGATGAAGTCTGCTGCAGCTCCGCACACCACGCGGAGGCTGAGCAAGAACTGCTCGAAATCGTCTTCGCCCAAGCCAGCTTCACGGCGCAGCCGGTCGATCAGTCGGCTCCATTCCGAGGTGTACCAATCTGCCAACGGCCGATTTGCATGCTGCTGGAACTCTTCAAGAAATGCCGCGCTGTGAGGCGGCGTGCCGTCTCCTGGCTTGTCAGTTATAGACGGAAAGTCGTTGACGACCAGGCGAATCTCGATACGGCTTCCAGGGTTATCCTTTCGCAGGCACTGCCAGGCATGAACCAGGGGCTTCAAGAGGCCGTTGGCACCAGCGAACAGCGTCTCAACCGTGAATGTTCCGGCGAACCTGGACGTCTTGAACTGGTGGCCGACAACCAATCCATCGAAGCCGAGGACCAAGTCGTCTGCAATGCCCGCACTGCGATCGGCCACGCCGATCCATAGCAGCTCGTTGCGCTCAAGCGCTGCGTAAATGGCAGCGCCCGCCCTCTCATACTGGCCAACATACCCACGAAGCGCTCGGCGCTCGCCTTCCGCTGGCGCCGTGGCAGAAGCGGCAGCGGTGGATGGCTTAGGTTTCTTCGGCTTGCTCGGGTCCATGGAAATGGATTGGGTAGTTGGCCGGCACCAAAGGACCGGCGTCAGGATCACCCTGGGCGTCCAGCACCAGACGGCGCGGTCTGCTGGCGCATCGACCATCGGTCTGCGACAAAGTATGACCGATGCCGATCGCAGCGGTCATTCGCGAGGCTGATCGTGAACGACTGAGATCAGCCTCAAGCTGCGGCTGCTTCGCAGCGGGTGCGGTCTTCCGCCGCAGGGCGCCGGATCCACGCTCCGGGGCATGAAGCCGACATTGGCAGGCCTGTCTCTGCGCTGATGGAAATCCGTCAGCGCTTGAGCTGCTGGCGTTGAGCCGCCTGGTCAATCACATCGGCCACAACCGTGGGCTGGGTCATGTACACGGCATGGCTGGCTTTGACCTCCGTGACCTTCGCACCGATGCGCTTGGCCATGGCCTGCAGCATTCGCTGGTCAAAGGCTTTGTCATCGGTGGCGATGACGGCCCAGCTCGGCTTGGTACGCCAAGCGGCGTTCTGCAGCTTGGCGCCGAAGACGGACATGTTGATCGGCACTTGCCCATCGCGCATGAACGCAGCGTCCGCATCTGTGGCGTCGGCGGCAAAACCGACCTTGAACTTCTCAGGCCGGACGATCCCGTAGCCATCAGGCAGCGTTTCCAGCACGAACTCAGCTGGCGTGGTGAAGCCCGCGTACTGCTGCGCCGTGGTCTCCCCAGCATCGGGGGAAAGTGCCGAGACGTACACGAGCGCGGCCACCTTGGGATCCACGCCGGCCTCGGTAATTACCGTGCCGCCCCACGAATGCGCAACCAGAACCGTGGGCCCATCCTGCTGGGCCAGGGCTCGCTGTGGCCGCAACGTCATCGGCCAGCGAGATGAGCGGATTCTGGACGATCGTGACGCGATTGCCGCGCTTCCCTAGCGGATGGGGTTACAGCGTCGCGATGGTGCCGCCATCGATGCGGTACTCGAAGCCCGCAGATGATGCCGAACGGGGCGATGCCAGGAACACGATCAGGTCGGCAACTTCCTGCGGCGTTGCCGCACGGCCGACCGGGATGCCACCGAGGGCGTCCATGATGATCTTCTTGCCACTTTCGATGTCCCCGCCACCAGCACGTTCAGCGAACGCCTCGGACGCCTCGGTCATGATCCAGCCCGGCGCAACGCTCAGCACGCGAACACCCTTAGGCGTGATTTCACGCGACAGCGCTTTGCTGTACGTCGTCAGCGCGCCCTTCGAAGCGGCATAGGCAGTGGTCGAATCGGTCAGCGGCATCACACGCTGAATCGAGCTGACATGGATGACCACGCCGGAGCCTTGGGCCAGCATCGATGGCACGAGCTCACGGTCCAAGCGGACGGCCGGGAAGAGGTTGAGGTTCAGCTCGGACAACCAGGCGTCGTCGGTCAGCGCGGCAAACCCGCCGGCGGGAGCGTGGGAGCCTCCCAGCACATTGATCAGCAGGTCGACACCGCCCCACTCCTTCAGCACGGAGTCGGCGAGCGTCTTCACGCCGTCGGCCGTCATCAGGTCGGCGACGATGTACGACACACCTTCGACCGGCGCTTCAGGCGGCTTTCGAGCGGAAGTGGCCACACGGGCACCCGCATCCACCAGGGCACGGACCACCGCGGCGCCGAGGCCCAAGGTTCCGCCAGTGACCACGGCACGCATGCCCTTCAGTTGAAGATCGAAGCTCATACCGTTACCTCCATGTTTGCAATCAGGCCGCGCTCGAGGCGGAAGAAGAACTTCATGTCGAGCGGGCTGCCCTTGAAGTTGCCGGAAACGTGTGCCTTCACGGCATGGACGCCCTCAATGAGATCGAGGGTGAAGGGCACGGTCGTGCACGTGTACTTCAGGTCAGCCGCTTTCTTCCACGCGCGGATCGCATCGCGACCGGTGAAGATTTCGTCGTTGTCCTTGACGACGGCTTTCGGGGTGAAGCATTGCGCGACCTGGTCGGGACCTTGGGTGTCCGCCAGGAAGTAGGCGGCGATCGGGTCAGGGAGCGTTATGGAGGACATGGGTGTGCTCGTTGGTTAGGACGGATCGAAGGATGCGGCCTCACATCAATTTAGAGAATCTCCTAGAATCCGAATGACCTCTGTAGGGAAAAGTACAGAATGCGTGGATCAGACTTTGCTGAACTCAAGGCTTTCATTGCCGTCGTGGAAAGGCAAAGCTTTGCCCGCGCGGCGGAGCATCTGGGTCTGTCGCCATCGGCGTTGAGCCAGACCATCCGACAACTGGAGAGCCGCATCGGCGCGCGCCTTCTGAATCGCACAACGCGCAGCGTCGCCCCGTCCGCAAGCGGCGAGCAGCTCTATTCACGCGTGGCACCGCTGTTCCGCGAGATGGCCGATGCGGTCGCCGAGGCCAGCGACGCGACGGGACAAATCAGTGGCACCTTGCGTATCAACACCCTCGGAATCGCTGCAAGGAACCTCATCGCGCCACGGCTGGCACGCTTTCACAAAGCGCATCCCGACGTGAAGCTGGACATCGTTGTGGACGACGCACTGGCGGACATTGTGTCCGGCCGTTTCGATGCCGGGATTCGGGTTGGCGGGCAGCTCAAGAAGGACATGATTGCCGTCCGACTATCGCCCGACATGAAGATGATGGCCGTAGCGTCCCCGCACTATCTCGCCCGCCACGGAACACCCAAGACACCCAGCGATCTGCACGACCACTCATGCATCAACTGGCGACTTCAGATGGATGGGCGGTTCTACCGGTGGGAGTTTGAGAAGCGCGGCAAGCGGCAGGAGATAGCCGTCGAAGGGCCTGTCGTCACGAACCACGCCGATATTGGCGTCGCGGCAGCGGTCAACGGCTTGGGTATTGCCTACCACTTCGAGGTGGACCAAGTGGGCGACTTGATCAAGCAGGGGCGGCTTGTGCAGATCCTGGCCGATTGGACAATTTCCCGTCCGGGTCTGTTCCTGTACTACTCAAACCGGCAGCATCGCCCAGCGCTGCTGGGCTCGTTCATCGACTGCATGTTGGACCGGGACCCGTCTGGCGAGGTCTAAGCCCTAGCACCAAAGAATGGCAAAAGGCGGCAAGTGCCGCCCTTCCCCTCCTAGCTAAACGAAGCTTTGGTCAGGTGGACCGGCTTCCAGCAGGTCGGAACCTCGCTCGCACGGACAATGCGGTTCACGGGGTTGTGCGTGTTGCCATCAGGGCGCACGTTGACAAGCTTCACCGTGAAGCCGGATCACCCACCGGTCGACTTCACGCGCGGGCCATGCCGCCAGGTCAGCGCGGTGCCCACCAGCATCGCGACCAGCGCGAAGGCCGGAGCACCG
The DNA here is from genome assembly GCF_048957715.1 of Mitsuaria sp. CC2. NCBI lineage: Bacteria > Pseudomonadati > Pseudomonadota > Betaproteobacteria > Burkholderiales > Sphaerotilaceae > Roseateles > Mitsuaria sp. CC2. Next base: position 8,642 of record NZ_JARVXN010000037.1, read on the forward strand.
AGGGGACCGAAGCCGTCGACCAGCACTCCGCCAGCTATAGCGCCAGTGGCAATGGCTGTTTGAAACGCAGCGATCAGCAAGCCACCGGCACCTTCAACGTGCTCGGGCGCCGCGCGCACGATCCACGTCTGGAAACCGACCGGGAATGCGCTGAATGCGAATCCCCACAAGATGATTGCGAGGACGGTGACAACCGGAAGCGCACCACCGACAAGCAACGCCGCCGCTAGCAACGCGATCAAAGCGCCGCCTGCCGCGATGGCCCAGCGTTCGCTGCGCTGCGCGATCCAGCCGCCGGCGAAGTTGCCGAAGATGCCTGCCACGCCGTGACCGAGTAGCACCGTCGAAACCTGGTCGATTGACAGGTGCGCCACCTTCTCCATGACCGTCCGCATGTATGTGAAACCGGCAATGTGGCCCGACACCATCAGCAGTGCCGCGAGCAGGGCGACGCGCACGTGCGGCTTCGCAAGTAGCGCGCCGAGCACGCTCAGATCCGGCCTGTCGCGCGGCGGGAGTGGCGGCAGCGCCGCGAGCTGAATGGCCAGCGCGGCGACGCTCAAGACACCCGACGCGATGAAAGCGCTGCGCCAGCCCCACATCGAGCCCATCCACGCTCCAATGGGGGCGGAGAACACAGTGGCCAGTGAGATGCCGGTGAGCACTATTGACATCGCACGCGCAAAAAACTGGTCGGGAACGAGCCGCATCGTCAGCGCCGCGGACATTGACCAGAAGCCGCCCAGCGCGACGCCTAGCAGCAGGCGTGCCGCCAGCAGCATCGGCAGCGAGGACGCTGCGGCGGAGATGGCGTTCGAGAGCACCAGCGCAAGCGTAAGCGCCAGCAACACGTGCTTGCGATCGAACCGCTGGGTGAGCAGCGGAATGGACGGCGCAGACACGGCGCCAATCAGCGCGGTCGCGGTAACCGCCTGTCCAGCCGCGCCATCGCTGACGTGGAGGTCGGCCGCCATCGCGGTCAGCAAGCTAGCGGGCAGGAATTCTGCAGTGACAAGCGCGAAGACGCCAAGACTAAGAGAGCCGATGGCAGTCCAGCGCGCAGGCACGTCGCCTGGCGCGGCAATGGTGGTAGACATGAGAACGGGAAGGCCTTGTAGTTCGTGAGGTGAGCAGGTTAGGCCTAGCATGCCGACACTCGAATTGCCCAAACACCAAAATGCTTGACACTTCCACGCAAGACTCCGACGCGCTCACTCAGGTGCTGCTGAGCCTGCGGCTCGATTGCGTGGAATACGACCGCCGCACTTTGCGCGCACCTTGGGCCATGGCCTTCCCAGCGCAAGCCAATGCGCAGTTCTACTTCGCCGCGCACGGTGATTGCTGGCTCAAGGTGGGCGACTCCGCATGGCTGGAAGTGAAACAAGGCGACGCGGTTCTACTGCCGCGCGGCACGTCGCACATCATTGCCAGTTCCGCCGACGTGCAGACGGCGCACATCCCCGCGCATTTGCACCTGTCGTTCTCTGAGCTGAGCCACCCCGCGGGAGGCCCGGCCGGCGAGAGCGAGTCCACGCATATGCTTTTTTGCGCTCGTTTCCGCTTCAGCCTCGACGCGGGGCATCCATTGCTGGCGATGATGGCGGACGTGCTGCGCGTCGGCGAGATTGCTCGTCGTGATCCGAATGTGCCGATGCTTCTAGAGGCGATGGAGCGCGAGATAACGTCGGAACGTGTGGGCGCGTGCGGAATCGCGGCACGCATTGCCGACGTGCTCGCGGCGACCACGATCCGCGCGTGGGCCGAGTGCGCGCGCAGCGAAACGTTCGGCTTGATAGCAGCACTGCGATCACCGGTAGCTGGCAAGGCGCTGGCGGCTATCCATGCCGATCTGGCGCGGGAATGGACGGTAGAGGGGCTAGCTAAAGTGAGCGGTAGTTCCCGTACAGCATTGAATGATGCATTCAGGGACGCCGTCGGCGAGACGCCTGTACGCTACATCGCGCGACTGCGTATGTTTCAGGCCAGCGAATGGATCAGCGTGCGGGGCATGCGCGTGAGCGTGGCGGCGGATCGACTCGGCTATGAGTCCGAGGCTTCGTTCTCACGCGCTTACAAACGTATCATGGGCCGGCCGCCCAGCGCGGCACGTGCGCAGCGGCAACAGGAGCGCTCGTGAAACTCTTTGCCCTTGAGTCGTCGTGCGTACCCTAGGGACACTCTGCAAAACTCCGCGCTGATCCGCCTTGCAAGGGCGTGACGGTTCGGGGAGCATGCTGCACATGAAGCAGCTTGGATTTGGATTCAATCTCTCCACGAAGAAGACGCGGGGTTCACAAGCGTCCCGAGGCTGCAGGGACGGCGTGGCACGTGGCGATGCGCCCGGGCAGACGCCGTCTGCTCAATCCGTTCATCGAGCCCGACGGGTCGGCGCGCAAACAGCTGATGGAGATGCGGGGATAAGTCCGTATGAAGTGGCCAAAACGGCCGCTTCAGGCGCTGAAAGCAGCGGCCAAGCAGCTCAACCGAATGTGCTCAAGAGCTGACCCCACGCACATCGACGAGTACGACGCGAACGCCGACTCTTCATGCGCCGCAAATCGTGTTTTGCAGACCATCCCTAACAGATCGAGTGGCCGGTCTCGGATGAGCAGCGGCCACGCTTGCAACTGCGCCGTGAATGTCAGGTGGCGTACATGACGGACACTCGAACCGGCTGCCGCGAATGACTCTGTTCGGCCTGATGCGGTCTCCGCTGTGCAGGCAAAAACGGTCGCTAAACTCGCCGCATGAGAGATCCTGCCCGAATCGACGAGATGCTCGCCTTGCTCCGCGAGGCATGGCTGCTGAACACCGACTCTCGCCTCGGGCAGTTGGTGTTCAACGCAGCGCGCGAGCGCGACCCCGACGTCACGGATGTTTTCAACATCGAAGACGGTGTGTTACGCAAAGGCTCGATCCGCTACGTTCAGCGGCGGTCCACGGAGAAAGACTAAAGCCCGAAACGGTTTGGTGGAAGCCAGACTTGCGAGTGCCGACGATCAATCCACTGAAACAGGTGAAAAGTTGTCCAAGCAGAGGAATGTGCAGCAGCAGAACGGATCAGTTGAGGCCTCGATTTTGGCCGAGGCGGTCTACTGGCGTGAGACACGCTGGCCGCAAGCCTTGCTTGCTGCGGCTGAAGCGAGAGGAATTGATTGCAAACGGGCAATCGTTGTCGACCTGGACATTGACTACCCCGGCATGCCGCGCCTTTTCGGGCTCATCCTGACGGCTGACAAGGAGTTCATCAGGTTCGAGATTGAGACCGATTCTTCGCACGATCACATCGAAGCCATTGAAGCCTGGGATAACGTCACCGAACAGCAGAATCTGTCGCAGCACAACCGAGGAACCGGGTGGGGAAAGGGCGCCCTCGCGCTCAAAGTGTTGAACCAGTTGAACGCCCCTTGTTAGACGGGCAGCTGGAGCAAGCGAACGTCACGAAGAGTCGAGCCAGAAGGGACGCCATGAACAGAATCGAGCAATCGATCCGAGGGGTCGCCTACGTCGAGATCTTTGTGACGTGCAATGCCGCCGGCTGCTTGAACCTATTTGAGCCGAGTCTCAAGGAGCCCGCGACGGACCCCGTCGACAAGTGGGCTGAGGACATAGCCCGGCGGGCGTTCATCGCAGGTTGGTCCGCCGACGCCAGCGGACGCGTGTTGTGCCCGAAGCATCGGTAGACCGAAGATCATCCCTCGAGGCCAGGAACGCGAGACTGAACTTCCGCTATCAGCCTAAAACGCGCATTGAGAGACTTGGTTGAATTTCGGCGTTCGCTGTGTCGTACAGCTCGCTCAGCGGCGCGCGAGCCATGGGACCAAGACTCTTCGACCGCAGCAGCTGGGCATCGATCCGGCCCCGGGAATCCGTCCTGGAAATCGGGTCGACACCGCGTGATCATGTCGCCATGAGCATCCGCATCGTCCAACTCGGCGTCACACCACGCCTGCCCGACGAGGGCCCTCGTCTTGGCACCGTCCGTCGCCCGCCGCGCGGCGTCCGCAAGGAGGACTACGGTCGCCTCGATTATTACGACAGTTGGCTGCCATTGCTCTCGCCCAGCGCCGCGCTCATGGCCCAAGGCCGGGCGGCCGAGGACGATAAGCAATGGACCGCCTTCGCCCGCGCGTATCGCAAGGAGATGAGCGAATCGGCGCCGTCACAGATGCTGGACACGCTGGCGGCCTTGTCGCACTCGTCCAACCTCTCGATGGGCTGCTATTGCGACAACCCAGCGCGTTGCCATCGCAGCCTGCTCACGCAGTTGCTGACGGAACGTGGCGCCGCCATGCGCGGAGAGTGAGATCAGCGAGCCGCGTCGAACGCGATCGCGTCGAACATCCGCTGCAGCTTTTCGACCCGCGCCGGTGCCAGGAATTGCCTGGCCCACGCGAGACGCCCGAGCAGCGGTGAACGCAATGCCGGATCAACCGTGCCGCTTGCGCTCGACCTGCCGAGCCGGTGCAGCTCCGCCTTCAAGCGATCGAAGTCCTCCCGCGCGAGGTTCGGCTTCGCATTGACAACGATGCCGGTCACCTGCTGACGGCCGCCCCTGGGCATCGCGCGCGTCTTGTCGTGTCGCAGCCGGAAGCCCTCGTCCTCGACGATCGCCTGCACCCAGGCGCGGAACGCGCGCTGGTCGCGGCGCAGTGTTGCGGGGCCGGAGAACACGAGATCGTCCGCGTACCGCGTGTAGCGCGCGCCGAAGCGATGAGCGAGCCCGTCCAGCCGCAGGTCGAGCGGGAACGCGCAGAGATTGGCCAGCGCCGGCGATGTCGGCGCGCCTTGCGGCAGGTGCGGTGAGGCAAGACGCTTGGCGCCGTCCGAATCGATTGAGCCGCCCTCGCGCAGGCGCTCTCGCACCGGCAGCGGCGTGCGCGCGGTGCAGAGCGTCGTCAGCCTGTCGACGACCGCGTCGGAGAAGCCCAGCGTCCGGAAGGTCGCCGCGATCCGCGCGCGTCCGATGCTGGGGAAGAAGTCGCGCAGGTCGAAGCGGATGACGAAGTCCTGATCGGCGTGGACGGTCGCATTCGTGGCGACGTTGCGCCCCGGCACGAAGCCGTGAGCGGCTTCGTGGCAGGGGAGCGTGTTCAGAAGGCCGTCGAGCAGACGACGCTGGATGGCCCTCAGGCGCGGCAGCGGCGCTTCGAGCAGCCGCAGGCCGCCGCGGCGTTTCGGCACGAGCAGGCATCGATAGTGGGGCGTCGGCGTGACATGCGGTCGCTGCGGCGTGGCAACGGACTCCCGGTACTGCCGAGCCGGACCGGCGAAGTGATCGAGCTCGTCGAGCGTCAGGCCGAGCCACGCCGCCAGGTCGGCCTCCGTCGGCCAGTCCGGCAGCGCCAGGTGTTCCAGCGCGAAAGGCAAGGGCCGCATCCGCGACGGTCGCAGCAGCAGGCGCCGCACCGTCGGTCGCGGAAAGCGTTCGCGATCGAAGCCTTCGTGGAAGGCCCCGATCTCCAGCAGCGCGTCGGCGAGGCTGCTCACCGAATGCGCCCGCCACACCGGCGTCGTCCATCGCGCGAGCGCCACGCACAGCGGCTTCAGCCAGGGCCGCGCCTCGGCGCCGAGGCATTGCTCGGCACGCGCCTGCAGCGCATCGGCCTCACGGGCACGCGGTGACGCGTCGTCCGCCTGCAGCGCGCGGGCGAGCGCCAGCGCGATCCAGCGGGGATAGGTCAACGGCGCGGCAACGGGCATCGGCGGCGGGCGGTCCTTGTCGACGCCGCCATGGCGGCGACGGGAAGGCAAGAGGTGACCCCGATACGCCGCCAACTGACGGGTCCTGCTGATACAGCTCCGCGCGGCAGCGCGGTGGCGTATCGGCGCCGGATGACTGACTGTGGAAAGCGCCGCGGGGAACCCCCGCGGCCGGAGGCGCGAACGCTTCCGAAGGCTTGGCGGCGACCGGAGGTCGGCGGCGATTATGGGCGCGGGCCGCGACGCCGCTCAAGCACCCTCACGGGGGTGGACGCCTCACGCCGCGCTCAGCACCGCCTGCTTCGTCCCGTTCGCCTGCAGCGGGATGTATTCCGCGTCCGACTCGGTGCGCTTGGCCTCGCAGCTCGCGACCAGCTGCTTCTGCCATTGCGAATGGCGCTCGAACAACTCCGCGATCCAGTCGACGAACACGCGCAGCTTGGTGCTGAGGTGCCGGTTCGGCGGGTACACGACGTACAGCGGCAGCGGGTCCGATTCCCAGTCGCAGAGGAAGGGCACCAGCTCGCCCGCGTCGATGTGCGGCTTGATCATGAAGTAGGGCGCCTGGATCACGCCCAGCCCCGTCAGACCGGCGGTCATGTAGGCGTTGCCATCGTTGACCGAGACCTTGTAGTGGCCATAGATCTCGTAGCGCTGGCCGTTCTTGCTGTAGTCGAACGGGAAACGCTTGCCGGTGCGCGTCGAGAAATAGCTGACCACATGGTGCTGGTCCGACTCCAGGTCCAGCGGATGCTGCGGCAGGCCGTGCTGCTGGATGTAGGCCGGCGATGCACAGCAGCCGTAGCCCCAGTCGCCGATGCGGCGCGCGACCAGCGACTGGTCGGTGATCTCGCCGCCGCGCACGACGCAGTCGACGTTGTCGCCGATCAGGTCCACCGGCCGGTCCGACACGCCGAGGTCGATCTGAATGTCCGGATGCCTTGCATAAAACTCCGGAAGTGCCGGAATCAGCAGCAACCGCGCCACGGACGAGGCCACGTCGACGCGGATGCGCCCTTTCGGCGCCGCGCGCGCATGCGACACGGAACCTTCGAGTTCCTCGATGTCCGACAGCAGCCGCGTCACCCGCTCGTAATACGCGGCGCCGTCCGGCGTCACGCTCACGCGCCGCGTCGTGCGGTTCAGCAGCTTGACCTTGAGGTGGTCCTCCAGCGACTGGATCAACCGCGTCACCGCGGTCTTGGGCAGGTCCAGCGATTCCGCCGCCCGCGTGAACGTTCCCGCTTCCACGACGCGCGCGAAAGCCTGCATGGCATTGAGCTTGTCCATCCTTGAACCCCTTGAACCCTTCAGCCTGACGGCTGCGGCGTTGCGCCGCGACTGCTCCATCTCCACAACGGCGCGTCTGCGCGCGCGCGAGGTTCGCCATCCTGCCCGATCGATTGTTTCGTCGATGAAACGCTGAAGCGCGTCCCGGGCTATTTATCGGACGGCGTCCGTTGTCTAAATTTCGCTGCATTGCAACATGACCGGTCTGCCCCCACGGGGAGCAGGCCTTTGGCCCTGCCATGGACGCGCTGCCGCTCACCTCCTGCCACGACGACCTCCTGCCCGCCGGCGACGGCGTGGTGCCGGTGCGCGTGTACAAGGGCGCGGCGCGTCGCAAGGACGCGCCGGTCGTCATGCACCTGCACGGCGGCGCCTTCACCGGCGGCGACCTCGACAGCGGCGAGCTGGTCTCGCGGCTGCTGGCGGACGCGGGCGCGGTCGTCGTCGACGTCGACTACCCGTCCGGCGAGGCGACCGTGTTCCCCACCGCGCTGAAGACGCTGGACGCGCTGCTGGCCGGCGTGCACAAGGCGCGGGCCAAGCTCTCGGGCAAGGGCGCGCCGCTGATCGTCGCCGGTGAAGAGGCCGGCGGCAACCTCGCCGCCGCGCTCGCGCTGATGGCGCGCGACCAGGGCCACCGCAAGCTCTCCGGCCAGATCCTGATCGGGCCGATGCTCAATCCCTGCATGGGCACCGCCTCGCTGCGCCAGGCCGACGCCGGCTACGGCGAGTGCCGCTGGATGCACGGCTGGCGCGCCTACCTCGGCGAATGCGAGGACGGCGACCACCCCTATGCCGCGCCCGCCAACACCGGCCGTTTGTCGGGGCTGGTGCCGGCGCTGGTCGTGAGCGCCGACGACGACCCGATGCGCGACGAGGCCCTGGCCTACGCCCGCGCGATGAAGCGCGCCGGCGTCGACGTGCAGCAGGCGCTGATCGCCGGCCCCAGCGGCTGGCCCTGCAGCCTGATGAAGCTGCCGTCGCTGTCGACCCTCCAGCTGCCCTGGGCGAGCGCCCTGCGGCAGAAGCTGGCCGATTTCCTGTCCCTGATCCCACCGGCCGGCAGAACCCGGCCGCTACCCGCCTGACCCCAAGAGCCCTCCAAGAACTCCCAACGTCTACCCCCGTCACCGGAGCACCCACCATGAACAAGAAGACCTTTGCCACCTCGCTCACTGCCGTCGCCGCGGTCGTCGGCGCCCTCGTCGTCGGCCTGCACAGCCAGCAGGCGGTCGCGAATCAACCGTCGGGCGCGCCGCAGGCGATCCCCGTCTCCGTCGCCACCGTCGCGAGCCAGGAGGTGGCCGCATGGGAGGAGTTCTCCGGTCGCCTCGAAGCGGTGGAGCGCGTCGACGTGCGCGCCCGCGTCTCCGGCGCCGTGCAGTCGGTGCATTTCCGGGAAGGCGCGCTGGTCAAGGCCGGCGAGCTGCTGATCACCATCGATCCCGCGCCCTACCAGGCGGAGGTTGATCGCGCCGAGGCACAGGTGCTGGCCGCGCAGGCCCGCGTCACCTACTCGAAGAGCGAGCTGGAGCGCTCCACCCGCCTGTGGAGCGAGCGCGCCATCGCACAGCGCGAGCTCGACGAGCGCAGCAACGCCTCCAATGAAGCCAACGCCAACCTGCGCGCGGCGCAGGCCGCGCTGCAGTCGGCCAGGCTGAACCTCGGCTACACGCAGGTGAAGGCGCCGGTGGCCGGCCGCGTCGGCAAGCTGGAAGTCACGCAGGGCAACCTCGTGGCCGCCGGCCCGGGCGCGCCGGTGCTGACGACGCTGGTCTCGGTCAGCCCGATCTACGCCAGCTTCGATGCCGATGAAGGCACCGTCGCCCGCGCGCTGAACGAGCTGCACGGCAACGCCAAGAGCGCCGCCGGCGACCTGTCGAGCATCCCTGTCCAGATCGGCACCGCGGCTACCGCCGACACGCCGTTCAACGGCAAGCTGCAGCTGATCGACAACCAGGTCGACGCGCGCAGCGGCACGGTGCGCGTGCGCGCGGTGCTGGACAACAAGGACGGCGCGTTGATCCCGGGCCAGTTCGCCCGCATCCGCCTGGGCCAGGCCAAGACCCGCGCGGCGGTGCTCGTCAACGAGCGCGCGGTCGGCACCGACCAGAGCAAGCGTTTCGTGATGGTGGTCGGCGCGGACAACACGCTGAGCTACCGCGAGGTCCTGCTGGGCGCCAACGTCGACGGCCTGCGCGTCGTCACGTCGGGCCTGAAGGCCAACGAACGCGTGGTCGTCAACGGCCTGCAGCGCGTGCGCCCGGGTGCATTGGTCGCTCCGACCATCGTCCCGATGAACGCCAAGGCCGAAATCCAGGCCAAGGACGGCGCCCCCAAGGCGGACAAGTCCTGACCTGATCCCGAAGGGACGGGCCAGACCCGTCCCCATGGGGCTCCGGACAGCCTTCGGGGCGGCGCGACGCCGCCCCGCGGGGGACCCATTGCCGTTTTCTCCAGTCGAGTTGAAAGACTGACATGAATCTCTCCAAATTCTTCATCGACCGCCCGATCTTCGCGGGCGTGCTGTCGGTGCTGATCTTCGTTTCCGGGCTGCTCGCCGTGCGCGTGCTGCCCATCTCGGAATACCCGGAAGTCGTGCCGCCGCAGGTGGTCGTCCGCGCGCAGTACCCCGGCGCCAACCCCAAGGTCATCGCGGAAGCGGTGGCCACGCCGCTCGAGGAATCGATCAACGGCGTCGAAGGCATGCTCTACATGGGCAGCCAGGCGACCACCGACGGCCTGATGACGCTGACGGTCACCTTCAAGCTGGGCACCGACCCGGACAAGGCCCAGCAGCTGGTGCAGAACCGCGTCTCGCAAGCCGAGCCGCGCCTGCCCGAGGAGGTCCGCCGACTCGGCCTGACGACGGTCAAGAGCAGCCCCGACCTGACCATGGTCGTGCACTTGCTGTCGCCCAACGACCGCTACGACATGACCTACCTCCGCAACTACGCGGTGCTGAACGTCAAGGACCGCCTCGCGCGCATCCAGGGCGTGGGTCAGGTGCAGCTGTTCGGTTCGGGCGACTACTCGATGCGCGTCTGGCTGGATCCGCAGAAGGTGGCGGAGCACGGCCTGTCGGCCAGCGACGTCGTCCAGGCGATCCGTGAGCAGAACGTGCAGGCTGCCGCCGGCGTGGTCGGCGCTTCGCCCGGCCTGCAGGGCATCGACCTGCAACTGCCGATCAACGCGCAAGGCCGTCTGAACAACGAGCAGGAGTTCGGCGACATCATCGTCAAGTCCGGTGCCAACGGCCAGGTGACGCGTCTGCGCGACCTGGGCCGCATCGAGCTGGGCGCCGCCGAATACGCGCTGCGCTCGCTGCTGGACAACAAGTCCGCGGTGGCGATCCCGATCTTCCAGGCGCCGGGCTCGAACGCGATCGAGATCTCGAACAACGTGCGCGCCACGATGGCCGAGCTGAAGAAGGCCATGCCCGAAGGCGTGGACTACTCCATCGTTTATGACCCGACGCAGTTCGTGCGGGCGTCCATCGAGTCCGTCGTCCACACGCTGCTCGAAGCGGTGGCGCTGGTCGTGCTGGTCGTGATCCTGTTCCTGCAGACCTGGCGCGCGTCCATCATCCCGCTGCTGGCGGTGCCGGTCTCCATCATCGGCACCTTCGCGGTGATGCATCTGTTCGGCTTCTCGATCAACGCGCTGTCGCTGTTCGGCCTCGTGCTGGCGATCGGCATCGTGGTGGACGACGCGATCGTGGTCGTGGAGAACGTCGAGCGCAACATCGAGGCGGGCCTGAGTCCGCGTGAAGCGACCTACCGCGCGATGCGCGAAGTGTCCGGCCCCATCATCGCGATCGCGCTGGTGCTGGTCGCGGTGTTCGTGCCGCTGGCCTTCATCACCGGCCTGACGGGCCAGTTCTACAAGCAGTTCGCGCTGACGATCGCGATGTCGACGGTGATCTCGGCGGTCAACTCGCTGACGCTGTCGCCCGCGCTGGCCGCGATGCTGCTCAAGGGCCACGACGCGCCCAAGGACTGGCTGACCCGCGCGATGGACAAGGTGCTGGGCCGCTTCTTCGGCGGTTTCAACAAGCTGTTCAACCGCGGCGCCAAGGCCTACAGCGGCGGCGTGACGAAGGCGATCTCCCGCAAGGTGATCATGCTGCTCATCTACGCCGGCCTGCTGGGCCTGACCGTGGGTCTGTTCAAGGCGGTGCCGAGCGGCTTCGTGCCGGGGCAGGACAAGCAGTACCTGATCGGCTTCGCGCAGCTGCCGGATGGCGCCACGCTGGACCGCACGGAAGACGTGATCCGCCGCATGAGCGAGATCGCGATGAAGACCCCCGGCGTCGAGCACGCCATCTCGTTCCCCGGCCTGTCGATCAACGGCTTCACCAACAGCTCGAACTCGGGCATCGTGTTCGCGTCCTTGAAGTCCTTCGACGAGCGCACCGGCAAGGGCCTGTCCGCCGGCGAGATCGCTGCCAAGATGAACGCCGACTTCGGTCAGCTCCAGGACGCCTTCGTCGTGATGTTCCCGCCCCCGCCGGTGCAGGGCCTGGGCACGACCGGCGGCTTCAAGTTCCAGCTGGAAGACCGAGGCGGCCTCGGCTACGAGGCGCTCGACCAGGCGGTCAAGGCCTTCATGGCCAAGGCGCAGAAGGCGCCGGAACTGGCGGGTCTGTTCAGCAGCTACCAGGTCAACGTGCCGCAGCTGTACGCGAACCTGGACCGCACCAAGGCGCGCCAGCTGGGCGTGGCGGTGACGGACGTGTTCGACACGATGCAGATCTACCTGGGCTCGCTGTACGTCAACGACTTCAACAAGTTCGGCCGCACCTACACGGTCCGCGTGCAGGCGGACGCCGCCTACCGCGCCCGTGCCGAGGACGTCGGTCTGCTGAAGGTGCGTTCGGCCTCGGGCGAGATGGTGCCGCTGTCGGCGCTGATGAAGGTCGAGCCGAGCTTCGGTCCGGAACGCGCGATGCGCTACAACGGCTTCCTGTCGGCCGACATCAACGGCGGCGCGGCGCCGGGCTACTCGACCGGCCAGGCGCAGGACGCGGTCGCGCGCATCGCCGCGGAGACGCTGCCCCCGGGCATCAGCTACGAGTGGACCGAGCTGACCTACCAGGAGATCCTGGCCGGCAATTCGGGCGTGTGGGTGTTCCCGCTGGCCATCCTGCTGGTGTTCCTGGTGCTGGCCGCGCAGTACGAGAGCCTGTCGCTGCCGGTGGCGATCATCCTGATCGTGCCGATGGGCCTCTTGGCGGCGATGACCGGCGTGTGGCTGAGCCACGGGGACAACAACGTCTTCACGCAGATCGGGTTGATCGTGCTGGTCGGCTTGTCGGCGAAGAACGCGATCCTGATCGTGGAGTTCGCCCGGGAGCTGGAATTTGCCGGCAGGACGCCGCTGCAGGCCGCGATCGAAGCGAGCCGGCTGCGTCTGCGCCCGATCCTGATGACGTCGATGGCGTTCGTGATGGGCGTGCTGCCGCTGGTGCTGGCCACGGGCGCGGGCGCCGAGATGCGCAACGCGATGGGCGTGGCGGTGTTCGCCGGGATGATCGGCGTGACGGCCTTCGGCCTGTTCCTGACGCCGGTGTTCTACGTGGTGGTGCGTCGCCTGACGGGCAACAAGCCGCTCAAGCAGCACGGCGAGGTGCCGCATGACGTCGAGGCGTTCGTGCAGCCCGCGCAGGGCGAGGGCCACGACTTCGGCCCGGGCGGCAACGCCCGTCCGCATCCGGCTGCGCCGCGCCACGAGCACGAATAAAGGATTCGAGCCATGAAAACGAAACTGATGATGACGACGCTGCTGGCGGCCCTGGTGCTGGCCGGTTGCGCGACACCGCCGCCGATCGATGAGTCGCGCCTGCCGGCGACGCCGACGGCCTTCAAGGCTCAGGCGCCGCAGGCGACCGCGACGGTCGGCGAGGCGCGCTGGGCGGTGGCCCCGCCCGCCGATGCCGAGCCGCGCGGCGACTGGTGGCTGGCGTTCGGCGATTCGACGCTGAACGACCTGATCCGCCGCTCGCTGGTCAACAACAACGACCTGCAGGGTGCAGCGGCGCGACTGGCGCAAGCGCGCGCCTTGCTGCGCAGCACGAATGCGGATCGCCTGCCGCAAGTCGGCGCGAGCGCCGGTGCTTCGCGCGGCACGGTGGCGGGCCAAGGCCCGGCCGCCACGACGGTCTACAACGCCGGTCTGGGCGCGAGCTGGGAGGTCGATCTCTCCGGTCGTCTGTCGGAAGCGACGCGTGCGGCTTCGCTGGACGCGCAATCGCGTGAAGCGCTGCTGCAGTCGACGCGGCTGATGGTGCAGGCGGATGTGGCGCAGACCTACCTGGCGCTGCGTTTCGCCGATCAGGAACGCCGGCTGGTGCGCGACACGGTCGCGGCCTACCGCGAGACGCTGTCGCTGACGCAGCGGCGTTATCAAGCGGGCGACGTCGCGGAACTGGATCTGGCGCGCGTGCAGACCGAAGTCGCCGCGACCGAGGCCGAGGCGATCAGCCTCGACCGCCGTCGTGCCGAACTGGAGAACGCGCTGTCGGTGCTGCTGGGCGAGCCGGCTTCGGGCTTCAAGGTGGCAGAAGACACGGCGCTCGCCCCGCTGCCGTCGATTCCGTCGGGTCTGCCGAGCACGGTGCTGGCGCGTCGCCCTGACGTGGCCGCGTCGCAGCGCAGCCTGCTCGCGGCGCAGTCGCGGGTGGGCGTGGCGCAGGCCGCGTGGTTCCCGAGCCTGTCGCTGACGGCCAATGGCGGCTACGCGTCGCCGGAGCTGAGCGACGTCTTCCGCTGGTCGGCGCGCGCGTGGTCGGTCGATGCGCTGCTGTCGCTGCCGATCTTCGACGGCGGCCGTCGCAAGGCGGGCGTGGAGTCGGCGAAGGCGGGCCTGGACCTGGCGATGGCCAGCTACCGCCAGCAGCTGCTGCAGGCGCTGCGCGAGGTCGAGGACTCGCTGGTCGGTCTGCAGACCTTGTCGCAGCAGGCGGAAGTGCAGGGCCAGGCGGTGCAGTCGTCGACGCGCGCGACGGCGCTGTCGGACTCGCGCTACCGCAACGGGCTGGTCAGCCAGCTCGACCTGCTCGACGCGCGCCGCAGCGAGCTGCGCAACCGCCGCGCAGCGCTGCAGGTGCAGGCGGCGCAGTACCAGGCGACGGTCGGACTGGTACGCGCTCTGGGTGGCGGCTGGCAGAACACGCCGGCGTAAAGCTCGCGCCGGGCAAGACCCGGCACCTTCATCGCAACCGAACCTTTACCGGTGCCCCTTTGGGCGTGCAGGAGTGCACGCCCTTTTTTGCTTCTGTGGCTTGCTCAAGCTTGAAGGGCTGTGGCGCGCGACGCTGCCTAGAATCGCCTCAACCGAAAGGAAGCATGAAAACGGTCTGGATCATCGACGGCGCCTACCTGTTCAACGTGGGTCGCGGCCGTCCGTTCGATTACCTCAAGCTCAAGAACGAACTCGTCCAGAGGAACGGTGGCCCGATCTACGAGAGCTACTACCTGAACTCCACGCGCGACCTGGCAACGGACCAGCAGAACGCGTTTCACACATGGCTCAAGGCGGCGCCGCCGCGCGGTCCGAAGATTCGCGTCCAGCTGTACGAGATGAAGAACCTGCATCTTCAATGCCCGGATTGCGGAGTGCAGTTCGACCGTGAAGTGCAGAAGGGCGTGGACGTCGCGATCGCGACGCTGCTGATCAAGCTCGCGGTGCAGAACGTCTACGACCGACTGATCCTGTCGGCGGGCGACGGCGATTTCGAAGAGGCGATCTCGTACGTCAAGTCGGATCTCAAGAAGGAAGTCTGGGTCAGTGGCTTGCAGGCCAATCTGTCGACCGACCTCCAGTCCTACGCGGACGAGGTGGTGTGGATGGACGATCTCTATCCGACGATCGCCAGGTGAGGCGTGATGGCGCCCTGTCGCGCGACGGCGCTCTGGCCTTCCTTGCACTGCAGGTGCCAGGCTTCCACGTGGGCGGAAAAACAGCGCTTGCTTGGCATGGCCTGGAACACGACATCGCGTTCGATGAAGTCCTCAGCCTATGGGGCGATCGACCCAAGGCGATACCGGCATGGATCGCCGTATCCAAAGCTGGGGAGAGACTGGACTTTCGATGACATTCAATGCGCGGTATGTCGACACGATGCGACTGCTGTTGGACATCCTCTCGATGGTGTTCGCCTCGGGACGGTTCGCGATGAAAGGGGGTACGGCGATCAATCTGTTCGTGCAGGACATGCCCCGACTCTCCGTCGATATCGACTTGGTCTGGGTCGATCCAACGCCAGACCGCGAGGCCGATCTCACCGGGATCACAGGCGAGTTGGGCCGCTTGGCCGCAGCGCTGAGTAAGCAAGGTCTGCAAGTGCAATGGTCGACGCGCCTCGATGGCGAGGAGGTGCGACTCGTCGCCGCACGGAGGACTGCGCGGGTGAAAGTCGAAGCGAACGCTGTGTTCAGGGGCACGTTGCTTCCAGTTCGTACCTTGCCGTTGACGGCGGCCACAACCTCGCGGTGCTTCGCAAGAAGCAACCTGCGAAGTTCGAGGAACAGCATCGACAGTTGATGGAGGGGCTGGAGCGTTGATTCGCGCTCAGCAATGCCCACCCGCCCGCGCCCGCAAGCGGCGCCAGCCGGCGCGCATGAGCCACGTTCCCACGCCCGCCAGCAGCAGCACGATCACGAACGCCCCGCCGGCTCCCGCCGGCGCGCCTGCGCCTTCCTCGGCGCCGATCAGCGGCTTGAGCGCGTTGTAGCCCGCCACCACCGCCGCGATCCACAGGACCGCTCCGCCCAGAAACTGCCCGAGCGCCACCAGCTTGTTCATCCCGTCACTCCGTCCACGTCGGACACTGCAATGGGTGCAGCCTAACGGTCCTCGCGGCCGCTTCGCTCAAAGCCCCTCGATGAGGAACGGCATCACCGCCGCAAGCAACTCGTCCGGCGCTTCCTCCGGGATGTAGTGACCGCAGGGCAGCGGCCCGCCGTCGACGTCCGCCGCGACACGTTGCCATTCCTTCAGCGGCTCGAAGCACTTCGCCACCACGCCCTGCGCGCCCCAGTACACGCGCAGCGGCATCGCCAGCTTCGCGCCGACGTCGCGGTCCGCGCGGTCGTGCGCGAGGTCGACGCCCGCCGCCGCCCGATAGTCCTCGCACATGCCGTGCGCGGTGCCAGGTAGTGCCAGCGCGCGCTGGTACTCGGCGAACGCGCGCGGATCGAAGGCCGACAGGCCCGCATGTCGCCTGCCCATCACGTCCAGCGCGTACGCCGCCGGATCGGCTTCGATGAGCCGTTCCGGCATCGGCTCCGGCTGGATCAGGAAGAACCAGTGCCAGTACGCCCGCGCGAAGGCCTCGGTCGTCTGCTCGTACATCGCCAGCGTCGGTGCGATGTCCAGCAGCGCGAGGCGTTCGACCGCCGTCGGATGATCCGCCGCCATCCGGTGCGCGACGCGCGCCCCGCGATCGTGCGCGAGCACCCGGAAGCGCGCATGCCCGAGCGCCCCCATCACCGCGATCAGATCCTGCGCCATGCGGCGCTTGCTGTAGTTGCCGTGGTCCTGATCGCCCTTCGGCTTCGACGAATCGCCATACCCGCGCAGGTCCGGCATCACGACGGTGAAACGCGCCGCCAACTCCGGAAGCACGCGATGCCAGATCACCAGCGTCTGCGGATGGCCGTGGATCAGCAGCAGCGGCGGACCTTCGCCGCACACGCGCGCATGGATGCGCACGCCGGGCTCGGTCTCTACGGAGAGCCGCCGTGTCGACGCAGGGAACAAGGCATCGGCCGGATGCGGCTCGACGGTGAAGTCCGCCGCGAAGGCGGAAGCGCCGACGGAGCCGGCAGTGGAGGAGGGCGCGCTCATGCGCCGATGCTAGGCGCGTCGTCCTCGTCCCCGCTGTCGGGAACGAGACACATCGCCCGCGAGCGCCGCTCCCACGCCGCGAGCGCCACCAGCACCGCGCAGGCGAAGGCGCTGGTCGCGACCGGCGACCAGTCGTGCACGAACGGCCCCGCCGCGGCCAGCACCAGCACCGCCACGCCGTGCGACCACGGCCAGCGCCCGACCACCGTGCGCTTGAACAGCCCCACGCCGATCACGTAGAGCGCCACGCCGCCCAGCAGGCACAGCGCCGTCTTCAGGTCCGTGTGACCGTCCGGATGCGCCAGGACGAATTCATCCGCCGCCGCGTTGACGATGATCCCCGCCACGATCGGCAGGTGGATGTAGGTGTAGGCCAGCCGCGCCAGCCGTCCCGGGTCGTCGCTGTGGACGATGCGGCCCGTCGCGAACTCGTTGGTCGTGTCGAAGTACAGCCACCACAGCGCGATGCTGCCGGCAAAGGACACCAGGAAGGCCAGCAGGCTCATCGTCGTCAGCGGCTCCTCCGCGAAGGTCGCGCCCGTCACCAGCAGCGACTCGCCCAGCGCGATGATCACGAAGAGCGCGCAGCGCTCGGCCAGGTGACCGCCGGAGATCGTCCAGTCCGCCGTCGTCGAGCGCCCCAGGCCCGGCACGAAGAAACCGGCCGAGGGACCGACGACCTCGATCGCCAGTGCCGCCACCCACAGCGGCACCCGCAGCGACGGGGTCAACGCCCCGGCGATCCACAGCACCGCCGACACCGCCAGCCACGCCCCGATGCGTTGGAAGTTGCGCACCAGGACCTCGTCCGCCCCGCGGGCCGCCCAGAGGAAGAACAGCGTCCGCCCGACCTGGATCGCCGTGAAGGAGAGCGCGAACATCAGCGCCCGCTCCCCGAAAGCCTGCGGCAGCGAGACCGACATCAGCAGCCCCGCCAGCATCATCGCGAAGAGGCAGACGCGCACCGGCAGGCGTTCCGGGTCCAGCCAGTTGGTCACCCAGGAGGTGAAGATCCACACCCACCAGACCGCCGCCATCAGGAAACCGGTCTGCAGCGCTCCGGGCAGCGTGACGCCCTCCTGCGCGAAGTGGCCGATCAGGGTGTGCGACAGCTGCGTGACAGCGAAGACGAAAACGAGGTCGAAGAACAGCTCGACGAAGCTGACTTTCGCGTGGCCGTGCGGGTCGGGACGGCGCAGGAGGGGAATGGCGGACATGCCCGGACTGTCGCATGCGTGCACCAGCCGGTCACCGGAACCGATGTCGGCTTGACGCCAATCGCACGCCCCTCCCCATAATCGACCGACCCGCCCGACACCTCGCATGCGTCCTTCCGCCGAGCCCCTCCACCGCAGCAGCCTCGGTCGCGGCGTGGGCCTGCTGATCGCGACGCTGCTGGCAATGGCGGTGATCGTGGCGCTGCTGGCCTGGCGCGCCCGCACGACGCTCGACGACCTGCGCCGCGCCGACCGCATCAACACCGTCGTGCCGGCAATGACGCTGCTGATGGAGGACCTGCTCAACGCCGAGACCGGCCAGCGCGGCTACCTGCTGACCCAGCGCGCCGGTTACCTGCAGCCCTATCGCGACGCCGTCCGCAACCTCGACCGGCGCCTGGAGGAGCTGCTGGCCCGCGACGACGATCCCGCCCACCTGCCCAAGCTGGCCCGCATCCGCGAGCTGGTACAGCTCAAGATGACCGAGATGAACCAGACGATCCGTCTGCACGATTCCGGTCGCCACGAGGAGGCGCTGGAGCTGGTGCTCGGCGACCAGGGCCTGCACCACATGGACGAGCTGCGCGACCTGCTGGGCGAACTCACGTCGTCGCTGCGGGCCGAGCGCGCCGCCATCAGCGAGCGGCTGGCCAGCGAGGCCGGCAAGACCGAGTTCCTGCTGCTCGCCGGCCTGGCGATGCTGGCGCTGTTCGCCGTGATGTCGACCTCGCAGGTGCTGCTGCGCTCGCGCGACCTGCTGCGGGCCCAGAAGCGCCTGCGCGGCATCGCCGACAACGTGCCGGCGCTGATCAGCCATTTCGACGGCAACGGCCGACTTCGCTTCGCCAACGCGGCGGTCGGCCGCGTGCTCCACGCCGATCCCGCCAGCCTGCTCGGCAAGACGCTGGACGAATTGCGCGGCGTGGAAGGCGTCGAGAAGCTGCGGCCGTTCATCGAGCGCGTGATGAACGGCGAGGCGGTGGCCTTCGACGCGGAGCAGGTGATCGACGGCGAGACCCTCCATTTCCACCAGAGCTTCGTCCCCGAACTCGCCCGCGGCCGCGTCGCGGGCTTCTACGCCTGCTCGATGGACATCACCGAGCGCAAGCGCGCCGAGGCGGCGGTCGCCGCCAGCGAGCGCCGGATGAAGGCGATCACCGACAACCTGCCGGTCTTCATCACCTATATCGACGCGGACCGCAAGCTGCGCTACACCAACGAGACGATGCGGACCTGGTTCGGCCTCGATCCGCAGGCGGCCCTGGGCCTGCACATCGACGAGGTCTTCGGCGTCGCGAGCACCAGCCAGCGCAGCGCGCAGCTCGCGCTGGCGCTGGGCGGCGAGCGCGTCGAGTTCGAAATCACCTCGACCCTGCTCGGCAAGCAGCGGCACCTGCGCGCGATCTACGTGCCGGACGCCGGTCCGGACGGGCGCGTGGCGGGCATCTTCACGCTGTCCATCGACATCACGGTGATGAAGCAGGCGGAGGCGCAACTCGCGCGGCTGGCCAGCTCGGATGCGCTCACGGGATTGCCGAACCGGCGCGAGTTCGACCAGGCGCTGGTCAGCGCGCTCGCCCGGCAGCGCCGTCAGGCGCGGGAGGGGCGGGTGCTGGCGCTGCTGTTCCTGGACATCGACCACTTCAAGGCCATCAACGACACGCACGGTCACGGCGTCGGCGACACGGTGCTGCGGGACTTCGCCACCGTGCTGCGGCGCGCGGTGCGGGGCAGCGACCACGTGGCGCGCATCTCGGGCGACGAGTTCGTCGCGGTGCTCGAGGGCCTGCACCGGGCCGAGGAAGCCGAGCAGGTCGCGGCCAAGATCGTCGATGCGATCCGGGCCGCGCAGCCGGCGGGCGTCGCGATCACCGCGAGCATCGGCATCGCCAGCGTCGCCGACGGCGAGGTGCCGGCGACGGACCTGATCGAACTCGCCGACCGCGCGCTCTACCAGGCCAAGCACCAGGGCCGCGACGGCTGGGTCGCCGTGCGATGGCCCGGATCGGACCAGCGGCGCTGACGGTTGACGCTGACGCCCGACCGCAGAGCGCCGACGGCCGGCGTTGACCGTCGACGCTGAACAATCTGGCCGAAAGACGTGGCCGAAAGACGTGGCCGAAAGACGTGGCCGAACGGACGAGGCCGCCGGTCGGCGCGTGCGGCGGCGATCGGCGATGATGGTCCGATGCAGAACTCCCGATTCCTCCCGGGTGTCCTCATCGCCGCTGTGCTGGGCCTGGGACTTTCCGCCATCGATCCCGTCCTCGCCGATCCCGCGACGCGGCCATTGCGTCCGCTCACCAACGACATCGGCGAGCGCGTCCAGGCCTGCACGCTGTGTCACGGCGCGCAGGGACGGGCGACGACACAGGGCTACTTCCCTCGCCTCGCCGGCAAGCCGTCGGGCTACCTCTTCAACCAGCTGCAGAGCTTCCGCGACGGTCGCCGGCAGCACGCGCTGATGGCCGGTCTGCTGCGCAACATGAGCGACGACTATCTGCGCGAGATCGCCGGCTACTTCGCCGCGCTCGACGTGCCGTATCCGGCGCCGGGACCGTCGGGGCTGAACGCGGAGCAGCAGGCGCGCGCGGAACGGCTGATCCTGCAGGGCGATCCGGCGCGCAAGGTGCCGGCGTGCACGGCTTGCCACGGGCCGTCGATGGCGGGGCGCGAGCCTGGGGTCCCGGGGCTGCTGGGGCTTCCGCGCGACTACCTCGTCGGACAGCTCGGCGCGTGGCGCGGCGGCTTGCGTCGGGCCCATGCGCCGGACTGCATGTCCGATGTGGCGAAGGCGCTGTCGACCGACGACATCGCGATCGTCGCGAACTGGCTCGCCGCGAAGCCCGCCGGCGCGCATCCGGAGCCGCCGTCGGCGACGCCGTTGCCGGTGCAATGCGGAGGGCTGGCGCCATGAGTGGGGATCCGATCTCTCGGGAAACCGCCGGCGACACCCGCAGCGCGACGTCCAGCGCGGCACCGATGAGGACGTTCGTGCGCCTGCTGATCGGCCTCGCGATCGCGGTCCCGCTGATGGGCGGGCTGCTGCTTGCCGGCGCGTGGGGTCGGGAGCTCTGGCTGTCGGGACGGCCTGCGCCATCCGGAGCGCAGGACACCAGCCCCGCATTGATCGCTCGCGGCGCTTACCTGGCCCGCGTCGCCAACTGCGCCGGTTGTCACAGCCCGCGCGGCGGCGCGCCGCTGGCCGGCGGACTGCCGCTCGGCACGCCGTTCGGAACGCTGTTCAGCAGCAACCTCACCCCCGATCCCGGGACCGGACTCGGCCGCTGGAGCGCCGACGACTTCTGGCGCGCGATGCACCACGGTCGCAGCCGCGACGGGCGGCTGCTCTATCCGGCCTTCCCGTACACGAGCTACACGGCGATGACGCGCGAAGACGCCGATGCGATCTTCGCGTGGCTGCGGCAGCAGCCCGCGGTGACGCGGACGACGCCGCCGCATCAGCTCGGCTGGCCCTACCGCTGGCAGTCCGCGCTGGCGGTGTGGCGGCTGATGTACTTCACGCCGGGCGACGCACCGTCGCATGACGAGCCGGGCGTCGATCGCGGCGCGACGCAGGGCGCGGCCAGCCTGACCAGCCTGGCGCGGGGCCGCTACCTCGTCCAGGCGGTCGGCCACTGCGCCGAATGCCACGCGCCGCGCAACCGGCTCGGCGCGTTGCGCGACGCGGCCGGACTGCGCGGCGGCTGGGTCGGCGTACAGGGATGGGTGGCGCCCTCGCTGGCCGATCCGCATGCGGCGGGCGTGCAGGACTGGTCGGAGGCA
Source organism: Mitsuaria sp. CC2 (assembly GCF_048957715.1). Classification (NCBI taxonomy): domain Bacteria; kingdom Pseudomonadati; phylum Pseudomonadota; class Betaproteobacteria; order Burkholderiales; family Sphaerotilaceae; genus Roseateles; species Mitsuaria sp. CC2. The sequence goes on from NZ_JARVXN010000037.1 coordinate 30,487, forward strand.
GAGGTCCGTTCGTGGCTGCGCACCGGCTGGTCCCCCAAAGGCGCGGCGCTCGGGCCGATGGCGGACGTCGTCGCGGAGAGCCTCCAGCATCTGACCGACGACGACGCTCAAGCGATGGCCGTGTACCTCCGCGGCCTGCCGCGCGAGGGACCGGCCGCGGTCGAGTTCAAGCCGGCCTCGTCCGGACAGATGGAACTCGGCCGTCAGGTGTACGCCAAGCACTGCGCCGACTGCCATGGCGATCAGGGGCAGGGGCGGCAGATCGCTGGCGAACCGGCCTATCCGCCGCTCGCGGGCAACCGGACGGTGACGCTGGAGGCGCCGCAGAACGTGTTGCAGATGCTGGCCGACGGCGGCTACGCGCCGACGACGCCGGGTCACCCGCGTCCGTACGGCATGCCGCCGCTGCGGCAGGCGCTCACGGCAGCCGAGATGGCCGCCGTCGCGACGGTGATCCGGCAGAGCTGGGGGAACCAGGCGTCGGCGGTGACGGAGCAGGAAGTGCTGCGCTTGAAATGAGCAGGCGCGGGGGGGGCGGGAAAACACACAGAAGGTGCGCCGGCTCGCGCGGTGGGCGCGCCATATGGGGACGGGCCACCCTTGATTTCAAGATCTTGAAGCCCCGCTTCTCGCACCTAGTTTGGGATGCATGGCGGACGACGTTCCGCCGCGACCCACCCGCAGGATGCCAAGGAGCCCCGCATGTCCCGTCAACTGTTTGCCCGTGCGCTGTTCAACGACCTCGACCGCTTCCAGCGGGAGATGAGCGGCCTGTTCGAATCCACCGCCGGCCGTGCGACCTCGCGCGTCGGCTACCCGGCCCTGAACGTCGGCCTGTCGCCGGAAGCCGTGGAGGTCTATGCCTTCGCTCCCGGCCTGGATCCCGCCTCCATCGGCGTCGACCTGGACCGCGGCGTGCTGAGCCTGTCCGGTGAGCGTGCGTCCTCGCTGTCCGCAGGCACCGAAAGCGCCACCGCGACCCCGGCGGCGGCCGCCGCCGCTGCAGAAGGCGAGCCCGTCGCCCCCAGCGCCCAGGCGGCCGACAAGACCGTCGTCCATCAGCGTGAGCGTTTCGCCGGCAAGTTCCGCCGCGTGGTCACCCTGCCCGACGACATCGATCCGGAACAGGTCTCGGCCTCCTACAAGGACGGCGTGCTGCGCGTCAGCGTCAAGCGCCGCCCCGCGCCGCAGCCGCGCCGCATCGCCATCCATTGAGTCGCGGATTCCGACGTCCGCCGATTCCAGACACGAACCGAACCCGATTCGAAAGAACACCATGACCACTGCCGTGCACACCCCCGCCGCCGATGCGGCCGAGCAAGTGAAGACCAGCGCTTCCACCGCCGCGCCGACCGCGCGCCGTCGCGATGACTACGCGATCCAGCCCGCCGTCGACGTGACCGAGGACGCGCAAGGGCTGACCCTCTTCGCCGACCTGCCCGGCGTGCCGCGCGAGCAGCTTCAGCTGCGCGTCGAGAAGGACCGCCTGATCATCGAAGCCGAGATGCAGCTCGACCTGCCCGACGGCCTGAAGGCCGGCCACGTCGAGGTGTCGCGCCAGTTCTATCGCCGTGCGTTCACGCTGAGCAAGGAACTGGATGCCGACCAGATCGGCGCGGAGCTGAGCAATGGCGTGCTGCGCGTGCGCATCCCCAAGGCCGCGCATGCGCAACCGCGCAAGATCGAGATCAAGCTGGGCTGATCGAAGACCGGGAACGCTTCAGGCCTTCCACCACCGCTGGCCCTCACCCCATCCCTCTCCCGCAGGCGGGAGAGGGAGTAAGAGGCGGAATCACTGGAGACGCGACAGCGTCACGTCCGGCTCCGGCGGCGCGGACATCGCGGCGAAAGCCGCATCGGCCGCCTCGCCCGCGCGGGCGGCGTCGTCCAGGCTCACTTGCAAGCGGCGCCGCATCCACGGGCGAAGGTCTTCCAGTGGCCCGACGTCGGGGAGCAGGCTCCAGTCCTGCAATGCCTGCACTGCGTGCGGCACGGGCTCCTGGCCCGCGAGCGCTCGCTGCAGGCGCTTGGCCGACTCCGGCAATTCGGCCAGGAAGCCGGCGTCGAGGTCCTTGGCGCGGCGCATCAGGCTCTGGCGCATCATCGACAGATGCGCCATCAGTCGGTACCCGTGGTCGAGCACCATGTTCAGCTCCTGCAGCGGCGGACGCACGCGGCGCGGTTCGGCGGCGCTGCGCGTCAGGGCCGCCGACAGCGCCGCGAGCGCGTCGTAGGCCTGACGCCGCGCCATCCGCTGCGTGAGCGCACCGGCCGGCGTCATCGCCGCGGTCATCGCCTGCATGGCGTACTGCTGCAGCGCGCCGCGCGCCCGCTTGAGCGCGCGCGGCAGGTTGCGGCGCTCCCACGCCGGCAGCACATAGCTGAACGCCCAGGCCAGGATCGCGCCCAGCACCGTGTCCGCCAGCCGCTCGGAGATGGCGATCCCATGGGTCGGATCCGCCAGATGCGACTGCAGCAGCGCCATCACCGTGGCCGCGATCGCCGTGATCAGGTAGCGGCGCGTGACGAACGCGTGCGCGATGCCGACGGCGATCTGCAGCACCACGATCCACAGCGTCTGGTTGGGGATCAGCGACAGCGCCAGCATCAGCCCGCAGCCGATCGCCGTGCCGAGCACCCGCATGTTGCGGCGCTCCAGCGTCTGGTCGAGGCTGCCGCGCAGCACCACCGCGACGGACAGCACCAGCCAGTGCGGGTGCGAGGCCCAGGGCAGCGCGAGCGCGATGAAGTAGGCCGATGACAGCGCCAGCGCGCTGCGCAGCGCATGCCGCATCACCGGCGAGTCGAGGTTGATCTGCGCCTTCAGCAGACCGATCGGCCAGCCGACGGGCGTCACGAAGTTCCGCAGTTCACCGGCGTCCAGCGCCAGCGGCGGCAAGGGCAGGGAAGCATCGAGCGCACGGCCCATCGCCAGCACTTCGCCGTCCAGATGGGACAGCCGATCCTGCAGCACGAGCTGCAGACGCGTGCGCGGATCCTGCGGCGGCAGATCCGGCCATTGCGTCGGACGCACCGTGTTCATCGCCGGAGCGCGCTCGTCGAGCAGCGCATCGCGGTATTCATCCAGCAGCACCGCCAGCGCGCGCAGTCGGCTGACCAGCGCCGTGCGCATGTGCTGGCCGACGGGATCCTCGCCCAGCAGTTCCAGGTCCAGCCGGCTCGCCAGCATCAGATCGCGGAGCTCCACGACGTGCAGCAGCACCGCCGCGCTCCGCGGATCCGTCTTCGCACGAGGGAATACCTGATCGCGCGCCGTCTGCAGCAGTTCCGCCAGCTGCGCCTCGTTGCCCAGCCAGTCGCGCATCGCATGCGCCGCGCCGCCGCTGCCGAGCAGCTCGGCCCGCGCGCTCATCAGCTGCGCGAGCCCGTGCAGCGCCTCCGCCAGCGCGAGCCGATGGAACCGCCGCTGCAGGAAGGCGCTGGAGAGCACGCTCCACACGAGGTAGAGCCCGATGCCCGCCGCGCCGCTCGCCAGCACGATCATCAACGGCTGCGGCGGCCACGCGAGCGCGAACACCATCGCCAGGATGGGCGCGAAGGACACCGGCCCCGCGCGCGGGCCCCAGCTCAGCAGCATCGCGCTGCCGAAGGCGAGCACCGCCACCAGCGCGCCCATCGCGCCGTGGTACGGATGCAGGACCGCCACCAGCCCCACGGCCAGCAGCGTCATGCCGCCGGCGGTGAGCACGCGGTTGCGGTTGCGCCGGACGCTGCCCGGCAGATCGGCCAGGCTGGCGCAGATGGCGCAGGCCATCGCCAGCTGCGAGGCGACGTGCGACAGCTCGGCCGGGGCCGCATGCGACACGATCACCTGCACCAGCATGACCCCGAGGGCGACGCTGAGGCCGTTCCACCAGTGCGCCGGCCAGTGACGCCAGCGACCGGCCGCCATCAGGCTTCCCGGACGCGCTGGTTCAGATGGGCCAGGGCCTCTTCGACCTGGTCGACCAGCACCAGGCAGAGGTCGCCCGGCTGCAGACGCTCCAGCGCACGGTCGATCGCGACGAACTCGCCGCGGATCTCCTCGATGTGCTTGGTCCGCGTCGCGCCCTTCAGCCCCTGCTGCAGCAGCGCCAGGACTTCACCGTCCTCGCGGCCGCGCTGGCAGGCGTCCTGGAACAGGATGGCCTCGTCGAAGGCCTCGCCCAGGATCTGCGTCTGGATGCGGATGTCCTCGTCGCGGCGGTCGCCGGCGCCGGAGATCACCACCGAGCGCCTGTTGGCCGGCAGCGCCTGCACCGCCTGCACCAGCGCGCGCATCGCGTCGCCGTTGTGGCCGTAGTCGGCGATCACCGTCGCGCCGCGATAGTCCATCACGTTGAAGCGGCCCGGCACGCTGTCCGGATCGCTCATGAAGCTCGCCAGCCCGCGCCGGATCGTGTCCCAGTCCAGGCCCACGCCCCAGGCTGCCGCCACCGAGGCCATCGCGTTCTCGTTCTGGAACGGGATCGCGCCGCCGCGGGTGAAGGGGATGTCGCGCAGCGGGATCGATTCGCGCCACGCGCCCTGCGCCGCGACCAGCGCGTCGCCGTCGATATAGACGCAGCGCTTGCCCTGCGCGCGGTGCGTCGCCATCAGCGGGTGATGGCGGTCGCTCGCGAAGAAGATCACCTGGCCCGGGCAGACGTCGGCCATCTTGGCCACGACCGGGTCGGCGGCGTTCAGCACCGCGTAGCCGTTGGCCGCCACGTTCTGCACGATCACGCGCTTCACCAGCGCCAGTTCCTCGACGGTGTTGAGGAAGTTCATGCCGAGGTGGTCGCCCTCGCCGAGGTTGGTCACCACCGCCACCTGGCAGCGGTCGAAGCCCAGGCCCTCGCGCAGCACGCCGCCGCGCGCGGTCTCGAAGACCGCCGCTTCCACGTCCGGATGCATCAGCACGTTGCGGGCGCTCTTCGGGCCGGAGCAGTCGCCGCTGTCGGTCTGGCGGCCGTCGACGTAGACACCGTCGGTGTTGGTCATGCCCACGCGCAGGCCCTGCGTCGCGAACATGTGCGCCACCAGGCGCGAGGTCGTCGTCTTGCCGTTGGTGCCGGTCACCGCCACGATGGGGATGCGGCCGTCCTCGCTCGCGGCACCGCGGTTGCCGCCGTAGATGCTGGAGATGATGGCCTCGCCCACGTCGCGGCCCTTGCCGTAGGAGGGGCTCAGGTGCATGCGCAGTCCCGGCGCGGCATTGACCTCGACGATGCCGCCGCTCTGCTCTTCGAGCGGCTTGAGCACGCTCTCGGCCACGACGTCGACGCCGCAGACGTGCAGGCCGACGACCGTCGCCGCGGCGATCGCGCGCGCGGCGACTTCCGGATGCACGTCGTCGGTCACGTCGGTGGCGGTGCCGCCGGTGGACAGGTTGGCGTTGTTGCGCAGGATCACGCGCTGGCCCTTGTCCGGCACCGACTCCGGGGTCAGGCCTTGCAGGTCCAGGCGCGCGATCGCGATGTCGTCCAGGCGGATCTTGGTCAGCGAGGTCGCGTGACCGTCGCCGCGGCGCGGGTCCTCGTTGACCTTGTCGACCAGCTGGCGCACCGTGTGCACGCCGTCGCCGGTCACGTTGGGCGGATCGCGGCGGGCCGCGGCCACCAGCTTGTCGCCGACGACCAGCAGCCGGTAGTCGCTGCCGGGCAGGAACTTCTCGACCATCACCGTGCCGATCTCGTCCGCGGCCTTGTAGGCGATCTCCATGTGCTCGCGCGAGGCGACGTTGACCGTCACGCCCTTGCCCTGGTTGCCGTCCAGCGGCTTGACCACGACCGGCAGGCCGATCTCCAGCGCCAGTTCCCAGGCCTGGTCGACGGTCTCCACCGGCGCGCCGATGGGCACCGGCACCCCGGCCGACTGCAGCAGGCGCTTGGACAGGTCCTTGTCCTGCGCGATCGATTCGGAGACGGCGCTGGTCGCATCGACTTCGGCGGCCCAGATGCGGCGCTGCTTGACGCCCCAGCCCAGTTGCACCAGCGAGCCCTGCGTCAGGCGGCGGAACGGGATGCCGCGCTTGCAGGCGGCGTCGACGATGGAGCCGGTCGAGGGGCCGAGGCGGATGTCCTCGTCCGTCTCGCGCAGCGCCTTGACGGCGGCGTCGGCGTCGAAGGCGGCGCCCGACTGCGCGGCGTTGATCAGCTCGACGGCCTTCTCGAACGCGGCGCGGCCGACGTCTTCCTCGCTGTACTCGACGACGACCTGGTAGGTGCCGTCCTCCGACGTGGTGTGCGTGTGGCTGTAGGTCACCGGGCAGCCGGCCTGCGCCTGCAGCGCCAGCGCGGCCTGCTCCAGCACGTGGGCCAGCGTGATCGGCGTCTTGGCGCTGCTGGCCGGCCGCAGCGGACCGATGCCGGGGAAGCGTTCGCGCAGGCGGGCCTCGAAGCCGGCCATGTCCGCGATCGTGCGTTCCATGTCGCTGCAGTGCACGACCGCCTCGATGGCGGTGTGGCGGCTCCACATGTTGGGGCCGCGGAGGGCGCGTGTGCGGGAGACTTCCATCTGTCGTCTTTCGGGTTCGACTGTTCTTTGAAGGGGCAATCGCGAAGCGGGGCGGCTTACTGCGGCAGGTCCGGCACGAAGGTATCCAGGCCGGCCGAGATCAGCTCGGGCGAGATGCCCATGGCCCAGCCGGTCGCGACGGCGGCCAGCACCGCGTCGGTCGCGATTTCCTGGCCGACCGCGCGGAAGCGGGCCTGCAGCGATTCGACGTTGGCGCCGGAGGTCTCCGAGGTGCCCTGCGCCAGCATCGCGGCGCCGCCGCGCAGGAACACCCCGCGGCCTTCCTTGCCGCGGTGCTCGGTCAGCGCGGCGTTGCCGGCGTCCAGCGCGTAGAGGATCACTTCGCCGTCGGACAGCTCGGCCATCGCGGCCACCCGGGCCTCGTCGGCGTTCAGCACGGCGACGCCGTCGGACAGCACCACGTCCACCTGCGTGCGCAGGACCTTGAAGAGCTGGTCCTCGGTCTGGATGTCGTGGTGGTCGAGCTCGGCCACGCGGCCCAGGTCGGTGACGACGCCCACCTGGCAGCGGTCGTAGGCCAGGCCGTCGCCCAGGATGGTGCCGGCGCCGTTCTCGACCACGATGGCGTCGACCGCGCGGTTCATCAGCAGGCGGTGGCTGGCGGCCCAGGTCGCGCTGGGCTTGCGCTCCACGCGGCGGGTGCCCAGGAACAGGCCGTCGCCGCAGGCCAGGCCGACGTGGCGGCCGTTCAGGTGCAGCAGCCAGCCGACCAGGCGCGCGATCTGCGCCGTGCCGCGCGAGCCCGCCACGCCCACGATGGGGATGCGGCCGCTCTCATCCTCGGCGAACAGGTGGTCGATGATGGCCTGGCCCACCGGTTGGGGCATGCCCTCGGCCGGCTTCAGGTGCATCAGCAGGCCGGGGCCGGCGTTCACTTCGACGATGGCGCCGCCGGTCTCGGACAGCGGCCTGGAGATGTCGCTGCAGACCAGGTCGACGCCGGCGATGTCCAGGCCGACGGTGCGCACCGCCAGCGACACCGCGTGCGCCACTTCCGGATGGATCTGCGCGGTGCAGTCGATCGCGACGTTGCCGTTGCGCTGGATCAGCACGCGCTGGCCGGTCTCGGGCACGCCGTCGCCGGTCAGGCCCTGGCGCTGCAGGTCCAGCAGCACGACCGGGTCGTCGGTGATGTCGATGCGGTTGAGCGGGAAGTCCTCGGTCGTGCCGCGGCGCGGGTCGGTGTTGATCTGGAGGTCGATCAGCTCGACGACGGTGTGCGTGCCGTCGCCGGTGACCCAGGCTTCCTCGCCGCGGGCGGCGGCGACCACCTGGCCGCCGACGACCAGCAGCCGGTGCTCCATCCCGGGGATGTAGCGTTCGACCAGCACTTCCGAGCCTTCCTTGTCGGCGACGTGGAAGGCGGCCTCGACGTCGGCCTCATGGCGCAGGTCCAGCGTGACGCCGCGGCCGTGGTTGCCGTCGGACGGCTTCACGACGACCGGCAGGCCCAGGTCCTGGGCGACGTCCCAGGCCTCGGCGGCGGTCTTGACCGCCTGGCCGGCCGGCACCGGCACGCCGACCGACTTCAGCAGTTCCTTGGTCAGGTCCTTGTCGCGCGCGATGCCCTCGGCGATCGCGCTGGTCATGTCGGTCTCGGCCGTCCAGATGCGGCGCTGGCGCGCGCCGTAGCCCAGCTGCACCAGGTTGCCGTCGTTCAGGCGGATGTGGGGGATGCGGCGGTCGGTCGCCGCGGCCACGATGGCGGCGGTCGACGGGCCGAGGTAGCAGTCGTCGAGCTTGTCGCGGATCGCCGCGACGGCGGCGTCGACGTTGAAGTCGTCGCCGTTGATGGTGGCCATCAGCAGCGCATGGCCCTGTTCGAGCGCGCAGCGGGCGACCTGCTCGTCGCGGGCGCGGAAGACCATGCGGTAGACGCCGTGCTTCGAGGTGGAGCGCGTCTGGCCGAACCCGGTCGGCATGCCGGCCAGGTTGAGCAGCTCGATGACGATGTGCTCCAGCACATGGCCCATCCAGGTGCCCTCGGTCAGGCGCTGCAGGAAGCCGCCGCGCTCGCCGACGCCGCAGTGGTGCTCTTCCAGCGCCGGCAGGCGCTTGCACAGGCGGTCGGTGAAGCCAGGGATCAGGTGGGAGGGGTGTTCTTCCAGGCCACCCAGGTCCAGCCAGGTTTCCAGCACCGGACGGTAGGTCCACATGTTGGGGCCGCGCAGGTAGTTGATGCGCAGGAGCTTGATGTCGTCGTGTCGGCTCATGAGGGGTGGAAACGTGGAAGAGGGTCGCCCGGCGGACCACCGGACAATGATGCGAAGCACAATTGTGCGCTTAAGCGAAAATTGTGCGAAACATGCCACGACCCGGCTGGACCGGGTCTTGCCCCGTTGGGGGGCGGCGGCAGAAAAGTCTCGAAGAAACTCAACGTTTCGCAGATCGCCAGAAGAATCAAAAATGCAGCATTCACATCCTGTCGCGTTGGCCGGTGCCGGCGGCGTTCCGGCCGTCGAGGCTTTCGAAACACGCCTGCGGCGTGGCGAGAACGTCCGGGCCTCGCTGGAGGTTGACCTGGACGGGCGCCTGCGCTTCTCGGCGGGCGGTCTGCGACTCACGGATCAACGGCTGCTGTCGCTGGAGGCCTCCGGGGATCCGGACGGCGCCCCGGTCTTCCGGGAATGGCCGCTGACGCCCGACCTGACCCTGGTGCTGTCCGACCACGCCGGGCTGGGCGCGCTGGAGCTGATGGACGCCGACGGCCGGCTGGCCCAGTGGCGCTTCACGATGAAGGCCAACCTGCAGGCCCAGCGCTTCCAGGATGCCTTCAACCGCCGCGACGAGGTCGAGGCCCGCCTGGAGGAGGAGCCCGAGCTCTGCCCGAGCTGCCAGGCCGTGCTGCCGGAGGACAGCGAGGAATGCCCCTCCTGCGCCCGCGAGCTGCACACGCCGCCGTCGACCTGGGTGCTGCTGAGGCTGTGGCGTTTCGCCGGTCCGTACCGGGGTCAGCTGTTGCTGGGCTTCCTGCTGATGCTGGGTGCGACGGGCGCGACGCTGGTGGCGCCCTACCTGGCGATGCCCCTGATGGACGACGTCCTCATCCCCTTCCAGCAGGGCAAGCAGATCGACACCGGCCTGGTGCTCATGTACCTGGGCGGGCTGTTCGGGGCGGCGATCGTGTCCTGGATCCTGGGCTGGGCCAAGACCTACATCCTGGCGCTGGTGTCGGAGCGCATCGCCGCCGACCTGCGCACGGCCACCTTCGACCACCTGCTGGGCCTGTCGCTGGAGTACTTCGGCTCGAAGCGGACCGGCGACCTGATGAGCCGCATCGGCTCGGAGACCGACCGGATCAGCGTGTTCCTGTCGCTGCACGCGCTGGACTTCATCACCGACTGCCTGATGCTGGCGATGATCACGGCGATCCTGTTCCACACGAATCCGTGGCTGGCGCTGGCCACGCTGGTGCCGCTGCCCTTCATCGCCTGGCTGATCCATCTGGTGCGGGACCGGCTGCGCACCGGCTTCGAGAAGATCGACCGGGTCTGGGGCGAGGTGACCTCGGTGCTGGCGGACACGATTCCCGGCATCCGCGTGGTGAAGGCCTTCGCGCAGGAGCGCCGCGAGGCCGAACGCTTCCGCACCGCCAACAAGCACAACCTGGTCGTCAACGACCGGCTCAACAAGACCTGGAGCCTGTTCACGCCCAGCGTCTCGCTGCTGACGGAGATCGGCCTGCTGGTCGTCTGGGCCTTCGGCATCTGGCTGATCGCGCATTCGCAGATCACGGTGGGTACGCTGACCGCCTTCCTGGCCTACATCGGCCGCTTCTACTCGCGGCTGGACTCGATGAGCCGGATCGTGTCGGTGACGCAGAAGGCGGCCTCGGGCGCCAAGCGGATCTTCGACATCCTCGACCACCATTCCAACGTGCCGGAGCCGGCGCAGCCGGTGGTGCTGGACAAGATCGAGGGCGGACTGTCGCTGCAGAACCTCGGATTCCGCTACGGCAACCGGACGGTGATCCGCGATCTCAACCTGGAGATCAAGCCGGGCGAGATGATCGGGCTGGTCGGGCACAGCGGCTCGGGCAAGAGCACGATGGTCAACCTGATCTGCCGCTTCTACGACGTGACCGAAGGCGCGATCAAGCTCGACGGCGTCGACCTGCGCCGCTTCCGGCTGGCGGACTTCCGCCGGCACATCGGCCTGGTGCTCCAGGAGCCCTTCCTGTTCTTCGGCACGATCGCGGAGAACATCGCCTACGGCAAGCCGGAGGCGACGCGCGAGGAGATCGTCGCCGCGGCCCGCGCCGCGCACGCGCATGAATTCATCCTGCGGCTGCCGCAGGGGTACGACTCGCTGGTGGGCGAGCGGGGTCAGGGCTTGTCCGGCGGCGAACGCCAGCGGATCTCGATCGCCCGGGCGCTGCTGATCGACCCGCGCATCCTGATCATGGACGAGGCCACCTCGGCGGTGGACACGGAGACCGAGAAGGAGATCCAGAATGCGCTGGACAACCTGATCCGCGGCCGGACGACGATCGCGATCGCCCACCGCCTGTCGACGCTGCGCAAGGCCGACCGGCTGGTGGTGATGGACCGCGGCGAGATCGTCGAGGTCGGGCCGCACGACGAACTGATCGCCAAGCAGGGCGCCTACTGGCGCCTGTGGGAGGCGCAGGCCCGCCGCGTCGACGCGGAAGAGCAGGACAACGTGGTGGTGGTCGCGCCCAACGTCAACGTCCACACGGCCACGCAGGCCTGATCGCGAGCAGGTTTCTCCATGAACAACATCCAGACCCTGGCGCGCAACGCCTACGGCCGGCTCACGCTGGTGGACGACGCCGGCCAGACCCATGACAACGTCACGCCCGTGCGTGCGCATCCGCTGAGCGCGCCGGAGGAGGGCCTCTCGCTGGTCGGCACGGACGGGCACGAGATCGCCTGGATCGAGCGGATCGCCGATCTCCCGCAGGCGCAGCGCGAGCTGCTCCAACACGAACTCGCCCATCGCGAGATGACGCCGACGGTGCTGAAGCTGCTCGAGGTCTCGACCTTCTCGACGCCGTCCCAATGGACCGTCGAGACCGACCGCGGCACGACGGCGTTCATCCTCAAGAGCGAGGAAGACATCCGACGCGTCGGGGAAGGGCGCCTGCTGATCGCCAGCTCCCACGGGCTGCACTTCCTGGTGCCGGACCGCTTCGCGCTGGATCGGCATTCGCGCAAGCTGCTCGAGCGCTTCCTCTGACTGGCACGGCCCTCACCCGGGCCGTTGCTTAAGCATTTCTGCGGTACTTGGATCGGGTCGGCGGTGGCCTACAATTGACGTTTACGTAAACGTAAGACAAATCGTCCAGCGTCCGTCCGGAGAGGCGTGCGCGGAGACGGTCGAGGAGACAAACCCATGAGCCTGCCCGGTCTGAACTTCCATCTCGGCGAGGACATCGACGCGCTGCGCGACGCGGTGCGCGAATTCGCCCAGGCCGAGATCGCCCCCCGCGCCGCGGAGATCGATCGCAGCGACCAGTTCCCGATGGACCTGTGGCGCAAGATGGGCGACGTCGGCGTCCTGGGCATCACCGTGTCCGAGGAATACGGCGGCGCCGGCATGGGCTACCTGGCCCACATGGTGGCCATGGAGGAAATCAGCCGCGCCAGCGCGTCGGTCGGCCTGAGCTACGGCGCCCACTCCAACCTGTGCGTCAACCAGATCAAGCGCAACGGCAACGACGCGCAGAAGCAGAAGTACCTGCCCAAGCTGATCTCCGGCGAGCACGTCGGCGCACTGGCGATGAGCGAACCCGGCGCCGGCTCCGACGTGGTGTCGATGAAGCTGCGGGCGGAGGACAAGGGCGGCTACTACGTCCTCAACGGCAACAAGATGTGGATCACCAACGGTCCCGACGCGGACACGCTGGTGGTCTACGCCAAGACCGAACCCGAACTCGGCGCCCGAGGCATGACCGCGTTCCTGATCGAGAAGGGCATGAAGGGCTTCTCGATCGCGCAGAAACTCGACAAGCTGGGCATGCGCGGCAGCCACACCGGCGAGCTGGTGTTCCAGGACGTGGAAGTGCCGGCGGAGAACGTGCTGGGCCAGGTCGGCGGCGGCACCAAGGTGCTGATGTCGGGCCTGGACTACGAGCGCGCCGTGCTGGCCGCCGGTCCGATCGGCATCATGCAGGCGGTGATGGACAACGTCGTCCCCTACATCCACGACCGCAAGCAGTTCGGTCAGTCGATCGGCGAGTTCCAGCTGATCCAGGGCAAGGTCGCCGACATGTACACCGTGCTGCAGGCCGCGCGCGCGTTCTGCTACACCGTGGGCAAGAACCTGGACGCCCTCGACGGCGCCCACGTCCGCCAGGTGCGCAAGGATTGCGCGTCCGTCATCCTCTGGTGCGCCGAGAAGGCGACCTGGATGGCCGGCGAAGGCATCCAGATCTTCGGCGGCAACGGCTACATCAACGAGTACCCGCTGGGCCGCCTCTGGCGTGACGCGAAGCTCTACGAAATCGGCGCGGGCACGTCCGAGATCCGTCGCATGCTCATCGGTCGCGAGCTTTTCGCCGAAACGATGTGAGCCACTGATCGCCCTGCGGCGCCCCCGCAGGGTGGCGCTCCTTCAAGCGGCGCCCGTGGCGCTGGCTTTGCCAGGCCATCGGGGGCGCCCCCTTGAGGGGGCTGGCCGGCGTGAGCCGGTAGGGGGTGGGAGAATCTCTTCATGAGCACGACGAACGAACTCCAAGACCTGCTGGACAACAACAAGCGCTGGGCCACGGCGACTGAGGAACAGTCGCCCGGCTTCTTCTCGCGCTTGCTGAAGCAGCAGACGCCGCAATACCTCTGGATCGGCTGCGCCGACAGCCGCGTCCCCGCCAACGAGCTGGTGGACCTGCTGCCGGGCGAGCTCTTCGTCCACCGCAACGTGGCGAACGTCGTGGTCCATTCGGACCTGAACTGCCTGTCCGTCATGCAGTTCGCCGTGGACCAGCTGAAGGTCCAGCACATCATCATCGTCGGCCACAGCAACTGCGGCGGCGTCCGCGCCGCGCTGGAAGACCTGCGCGTCGGGCTGGTGGACAACTGGCTGCGCCATGTCCAGGACGTGCGCAACCACCATCAGGAATGGCTGGACCAGGTGGTCCCCGATCAGCGCGCCAACGCGCTGTGCGAGCTCAACGTGCTGGAGCAGGCCCGCAACGCCTGCCAGACGACCGTGGTCCAGGACGCCTGGGCGCGCGGTCAGGAAGTCGCCGTGCACGGCTGGGTCTACGGTCTGCACAACGGCCTGCTGAAGGACCTGAGCATCACCGTCGGCAAGGCCGAGGACGTCGGCCCCGCCTACCGCAGCGCGCTCGACGCGCTGCACCGCCGCTACGAGGCGGCCATGGGCCGCTGAACGCCATGTTCCCCCACGAGCTCAACGATCCGCGCGCGTTCGAGATCGCGCAGGCGATGCTCGAGGGGTTCGACAAGCATTACCGGCTGTTCCGGGCCGCTTCGGCGACCGCCAAGCAGCGTTTCGAGCAGGCTGACTGGCACGGCCAGCAGTTCGCGCAGCGCGAGCGCATCGAGTTCTACGACCTGCGCGTCGACGAGGCCGTTCTCGAGCTGGAAGAGCGCTTCAAGACCAGCGCGCTGCCCAGCGAGGTCTGGCAGCAGGTCAAGCTGCACTACATCGGGCTGCTGACCAAGCACCTCCGTCCGGAGCTCGCCGAGACCTTCTTCAACTCGGTCACGACGCGCATCCTCCACCACAGCTACTTCCACAACGAGTTCATCTTCGTCCGCCCGGCGATCTCCACCGAGTTCATCGAGAACGAGGAACCCGCCGCCCAGCCGACCTACCGCTGCTACTACCCGTCGCAGGACACGCTGCGCGACACCTTCATGCGCATCGTCTGGAACTTCCAGCTGGCGCTGGAGTTCGAGGACCTCGGGCGCGACATCGACCTGGTGTTGAAGGCCGTCGGCGAGGAACTCGGCGCCTTCCGCTGGCGGACGAATTTCCAGGTGCAGGTGCTGTCCTCGCTGTTCTTCCGGAACAAGGGCGCGTACATCGTCGGCAAGATCGTCAACGGCTTCAGCGAGACGCCGTTCGCGCTGCCCCTCCTGCACAAGGAATCGGCCGACGGCGAGACGGAGCGACAGCTCTACATCGACGCCGCGCTCTTCGGCGAGGACGAACTGCAGATGCTGTTCAGCTTCGCGCGGGCCTACTTCCTCGTCGACATGGAAGTCCCCAGCGCCTACGTGCAGTTCCTGCGCTCGCTGATGCCGCGCAAGCCGCGCTCGGAGATCTACGCCACCCTGGGGCTGCAGAAGCAGGGCAAGAACCTCTTCTACCGGGATTTCCTCAACCACCTGCGCCACAGCAGCGACAAGTTCCGCATCGCGCCCGGCATCAAGGGCATGGTGATGCTGGTCTTCGACCTGCCGTCCTATCCGTTCGTGTTCAAGGTCATCAAGGACTTCTACCCGCCGCAGAAGGACACGACGCGCGAGCAGATCCAGTCCAAGTACCTGCTGGTGAAGCAGCACGACCGCGTCGGGCGCATGGCCGACACGCTGGAGTACACGCGGGTGGCGTTCCCGAGGCACCGCTTCGAGGACGAGCTGGTCGCCGAGCTGAAGCACTTCTGCCCCTCGCTGCTGGAGGAGACCGGCGACGACCTGGTCATCAAGCACCTCTACATCGAGCGCCGCATGGTGCCGCTCAACATCTACCTGCAGGAGGCGTCGCCGGCTCAGCTGGCGCACGCGGTGGTGGAGTACGGCAACGCGATCAAGGACCTGGTGGCGGCCAACATCTTCCCGGGCGACATGCTGTGGAAGAACTTCGGCGTGACGCGCCACGGCAAGGTCGTGTTCTACGACTACGACGAGATCGAGTACCTGACCGACTGCAACTTCCGCAAGGTGCCCGAGGCCCGCAACGAGGAAGAGGAGATGTCCGGCGAGGTCTGGTATTCGGTCCAGAAGCACGATGTGTTCCCCGAGACCTTCGGGCCTTTCCTGCTGGGCCATCCGGGCGTGCGCGACGTCTTCATGGCGCACCACGCCGACCTGCTCGATCCCGCGTTCTGGCAGACGCACAAGGAACGCATCCTGGCGGGGCACGTCGAGGACGTGTTCCCCTACGACCCGCACAAGCGCTTCCACGTCCGCGACGTGGCGCCGGCGCTGAAAGTGCCGGAGTCGCAGGACCGCGAACTCCCCATTCATTGAAGAACACCCTGATTTCTTAGAAGGAGACCCCCATGTCCGATTCCATCGTCATCGTTTCCGCCGCGCGTACGCCGATCGGCGGCCTGCTGGGCGACTTCGCCGGCCTGGCCGCGTGGGAGCTGGGCGCCGTCGCCATCAAGGCGGCCGTCGAGCGCGCCGGCATCCCGACCGACGCGATCGAGGAAGCCTTCCTCGGCAACTGCCTGATGGCCGGCCAGGGCCAGGCGCCGGCGCGCCAGGCCGTCCTGAAGGCGGGCCTGCCGCAATCGGTGGGCGCGGTCACGCTGTCCAAGATGTGCGGCGCCGGCATGCGCGCGACCATGTTCGCGCACGACACGCTGAAGGCGGAGAGCGCCGACATCCTGATCGCCGGCGGCATGGAGTCCATGACCAACGCGCCGCACCTGATGTTCGCGCGCAAGGGCGTGAAGTACGGCGCCGCGCAGATGTATGACCACATGGCGCTGGACGGCCTGGAAGACGCGTATGAGCGCGGCAAGGCCATGGGCGTCTTCGCCGAGCAGTGCGTCGACAAGTACGCGTTCACGCGCGAGGCGCAGGACCAGTTCGCGATCGCGTCGACGGAGCGCGCCAAGCGCGCGAATGAAGACGGCAGCTTCAGCTGGGAGATCGCGCCGGTGACCATCGCCGGCCGGGGCGGCGACACGGTGATCTCGCGCGACGAACAGCCGTTCAAGGCCAAGCTCGACAAGATCCCGACGCTGAAGCCGGCGTTCAAGAAGGACGGCTCGATCACGGCGGCGACCTCGTCGTCGATCTCCGACGGCGCCGCCGCGATGGTGCTGATGCGCGAGTCCACCGCGAACAAGCTGGGCGTGAAGCCGGTGGCCCGCATCGTGGGCACGGCGGTGCACGCCAACGCGCCGGAGTGGTTCACGACCGCGCCGGTCGGCGCGATCCAGAAGCTGCTGGCCAAGAACCAGTGGGACGCGAAGAGCGTCGACCTGTGGGAAGTCAACGAGGCCTTCGCCGCGGTGACCATGGCGGCGATGGCTGAGTTCAAGCTGCCGCACGAGATCGTCAACGTCAACGGCGGCGCCGTGGCGCTGGGTCACCCGATCGGCGCCTCGGGCGCCCGCATCCTCGTCACGCTGCTGGGGGCGCTGAAGCACCGCAACCTGAAGCGCGGCGTCGCGGCGCTGTGCATCGGCGGCGGCGAAGCGACCGCCGTCGGCGTCGAGTTGATCTGACCGGTCGATCCGTTCCTTTCCGATCTGATCTAAGCTGACCGTTTTGTCCTGAAGGAGCAAAGGCGCATGGCGCAAGTCCTCATCATCGGCGCGTCGCGCGGGATCGGCCTGGAGCTGGTGAAGCAGCACCGCGAGCGCGGCGACATCGTCGTCGCGACCGCGCGCGACGACGCCAGCCTGGAGAAACTGAAGGCGCTGGGCGCGACGGCGATCAAGCTGGAGGTGTCCGACGTGGTCAGCATCGCCGGCCTGGCCTGGCAGCTCGACGGCTACCAGTTCAACCGCGTCCTGTACGTCGCCGGTCTCTACGGCCCGAAGACGATCGGCCTGCAGCCGCCGAGCGCGGCCGATTTCGACGCCGTGATGCACACCAATGTGTTGGGCCCGATGCGCGTGCTGCCGCAACTGCTGGACGCGCTGGCGCCGGACGCCCGCATCGGCATCCTGTCCTCGCGGATGGGATCGATGACGCTGCGGGCGAACTCGGCGGGCTGGGTCTACCGCGCGTCGAAGGCGGCGGTGAACTCGGTGATGAAAGACCTGTCGCTGACGCTCGACGGCCGCGCGATCTGCGTGAGCCTGCACCCGGGCTGGGTCAAGACCGACATGGGCGGCCAGGAGGCCGACATCGACGTCGCCACCAGCGCGTCCAGCCTGCGCGCGGTGCTCGACGGCCTGAAGCCGACCGACAACGGCGGCTTCTTCAACTACGACGGCAGCCCGCTGCCCTGGTAACCCGATCGGCGGCCTGGCTGGACACCGGCTCCCGACACGCTCCGCTACCGCGTTCCCTCCGGCGTCACGAGCGCCGCCACCGTCACGGGATCCCACCCGGATCCCTCTGCGACCCAGAGTTGACCAAGAGCCGACCATGCTGCTTTCCGAAGACCACCGCGCCGTGCAGGACGCCGTCCGCGCCTACGTGCAAGACCAGATCGCGCCGAAGGCGGCCGCGTGGGACAAGTCCCACCAGTTCCCGGCCGAGGAGCTCAAGGGCCTGGCCGCGCTGGGCTGCTATGGCGTGGCCGTGCCGACCGAGTACGACGGCGCGGGCCTGGACTACCTGGCGCTGGCGATCATCCTGGAGGAGATCGGCGCCGGCGACGGCGCGACCTCCACGGTCGTGAGCGTCAACAACTGTCCGGTCTGCAGCATCCTGATGGCCTTCGGCGACGAGGACCAGAAGCAGCGCTTCCTCAAGCCGCTGGCGCGCGGCGACATGCTGGGCGCGTTCTGCCTGACCGAGCCGCATGTGGGTTCCGAGGCCGGCGGACTGAAGACCACGGCGGTGCTCGACGGCGACGCCTACGTCCTCAATGGGGTCAAGCAGTTCATCACCAGCGGCAAGAACGGCGACGTCGCCATCGTGATGGCGGTGACCGACAAGGCCGCGGGGAAGAAGGGCATCTCCGCCTTCCTCGTCCCGACCCGCACGCCCGGCTACGTCGTGGCGCGCATCGAGGACAAGATGGGCCAGCACGCCAGCGACACGGCGCAGATCCTGTTCGAGCACTGCCGTGTGCCCGTCGCCAACCGGATCGGCGAGGAAGGCCAGGGACTGAAGATCGCGCTGTCGGGACTGGAAGGCGGCCGCATCGGCATCGCGTCGCAGTCGGTCGGCATGGCGCGCGCGGCCTTCGAGGCCGCGTTGCGCTACAGCAAGGAACGCGTCGCCTTCGGCGTGCCGATCTTCGAGCACCAGGCGATGCAGCACAAGCTCGCCGACATGGCCACGCAGATTGAAGCCGCGCGCCAGCTGATCTGGCACGCCGCCGCGCTGAAAGACGCCGGCCAGCCCTGCCTGAAGGAGGCGGCGATGGCCAAGCTCTTCGCCAGCGAAATGGCGGAGCGTGTCTGCTCCGCCGCGATCCAGATCCACGGCGGCTACGGCTACGTGAGCGATTTCCCGGTCGAGCGGATCTACCGCGACGTCCGCGTGACGCAGATCTACGAAGGCACGTCGGAAGTGCAGAAGATCCTGATCGGCCGGGCGCTCGTCTGAGCGGGCCGCCGAGCCGGCCGGCGCCGGCTCATTCGCTTTCGCGGATCACGCGGGCGTTCAACGGCTGCACCGGCCGCGCGTTCTCGCCCACCAGCCGGCGGAACGCGTCGATCTGCCGCGACGAAAGCGTCACCGGCTCCTTCAGCACCATCCAGTGCACGCCCTCCGAGCAGGGCGGCGTGGTCAGCGAGCCGCTGAAGTCGTAATAGCCGAGGGATTTCGGCAGCACGCCGGCCAGATCCAGTGACAGGTCGTCGACGATGATGCGTTCCCCGGCGCGAGGCAGGTGTCTGAACAGCGGTTCGAGGGCGGCGTTTGGACGCCCCACGCGGATCAGCACGGCCACCACGCCGAGTTCACCCGCCGCGTTCTTGTGGACGAAGTGCGCCACCATCGGAGACGACTTGCCGCGGATGTGTTCCTCGCTGGGCGTGTGGAAGTGGAACTGCAGCAGCTCGTAGCGCTGATCACCGACTTCCAGCGTGTTGCCGGCCGGCAGGTTCACCTGCACGGTGTGGCCGTTGTTCCAGATCGTCGGCGCGGCGCTCCCGTAGCGGAAATTGAGCGCGGGCAGCGCCGACCGCTCGGTCGCGACGATGTCGATCGGGCTCTGCTGATGGCCCGAGGCGCACTCGGCAAAGGACGCATCGAGTTCGCCCCAATGGACGGCGCCCTGGTGGCCGGCGTACTCCCAGTGCGCAGCCGCGAGCGCGGGCAAGGTGGAAGACAGGAGGGCGGCGAGGGCAATGAGGCGCAGGCGGGTGTGAAAGGCCATGGACGTGCTCGAACGAGGCTGAAGAGGATCGGCTCAGTGGAAGGGACGCGCGAGCTTAGCGGTCGGTCCGTGAACGACGCGTGATGAAACCGTTGCCGTCGACGACCTCCCGCGAACCCTTTTTCAATCGGCCGAAGCGCTGACCGGGGCGGCGTGACGCGTCCCGGCCTCGGCGTTTTCCCGGACCCCCCTTCGGTTGGGTTGCCTGTGCGGTGCGGGGGACGTAGATTCCGCCGCTTGGCGACAAGACCTGACCCCGCACGAGGGCATCGGGCGCCGCCATCGATCAGGGAGAAGCTCATGTTGTCGACGATGCGGCGGCGCCTGCCCGCCATGGGAAAACTGTTCGCGCCGGTGCTGGCGCTGGGGGGCTCGGTGATGCTCGCCGGGTGCGGCGGGGCCGTGCGGGATCTGCTGACCGACACCCGGGACATGTACCAGCTCAACAAGAGCAGCGCCGAATGCCAGGTCGACCAGCCGACGGGGACTTGCCAGGACGTCAAGATCCTGGCCTCGAAGCGGCACAACTTCAGCGAGACCTTCCGTCCGGATTGGGTGGAAGAGGCGGACGCCACCAGTCCGGTCCATGTCATCGACCATGTGTACCGGGATCCGTTGGCCAACGGCGACATGCAGCTGAGCGTGGGCTTCAGGACCAGCGTCCAGCCGGGCATCTACACCGGCACGATCAAGCTGTTCACGCTCAGCCTGGATCCGTTCACCGAGTGGCGGCCGACGACATTCCGCTACCGTCTGGAAGTCCGCAACGGCGGTACTGCGAATCTCTCGACCCTTCCCGCGGTGATTCCGGGTCGGGAGAGCTGGGTGGGTTATGGCGGCGGCGGCACGCGCGCGGGTTACATGCCCGTGTCGCTGGATCCGGCAAAGTTCAACGCGCGCTGGACGCGCTGGGTCGTCAGTCCCACGAATTCATGGGGGGAAAGCCTGTATCTGGGGCAGGGCCTGATCGCGTTGCCTGAGCTCGATGTCGGCGGAGGTCCCTCCGGCAGGAACGCGTCGGTGATCTCGCTCAAGGACGGTACGGAGCTGTGGAGAGCCGCCCTGCCGGAATACCCGCTCCAGGTGATCGGCCACGGTGACCGGCTGTACTGGGAGGCGCCGACCGGACGGGTGATGGTGACGTCGACGACGGCCGGAACGGTGCTTGGCGACCACACGGCCAAGGGCAACACGGCGGTCGCCCCGGGCTGGACCTTCGCAGGCGGGCGCCTGCTGATGCCGACGGACCCGGAGGTGAACTATCTGTCCGCGCTGGACGTGGCGGACATCAAGACGCCGCTGTGGACCACGACGCTGACGGACCGGATCGTCGGCATGAACTACGCGTCCTGGGGCGTAACCGCCGATGCGGACACGGGCGTGACGTATGTGAACGCCGGCGGCGTGTACCGGATGCTGCGCCTGAGCGACGGCGGCATCCAGGCGGAGGCCCGCGTGCCGACGCGGGAGGACCTGGACCTGCTGGGGCAGGCCTGGGTCCACCAGGCGCCGGTGCTACCGGACGACGGGATGAGCGCCATCCTGCTGAGTCATCGCGACCTCATGCGCGGAAGCGCGGTGCAGAACCATCTGACGGTGGTGGATCGCACGACCGGGGCGCAGCGCTGGGACGCGACGGGACAGTTCATGGACCACCCGGTGACCGCGAACGGCGTGGTCTACGTCTCCAACCAGTCGACCAAGGCGGTCGAGGCGCGCAGCCTGGCCGACGGCTCACTGCTGTGGACCTGGCCGATGCCGAGCACGGACGGCTTCTGGCAGCGGCAGATGGTCCTGACGGACACCCACCTGTTCGTGTCGACCGACAAGCAGACCGTGGCGATCGATCTGGCAACGCGTACCGCGGCGTGGCAGGTGCCGGTCGGTGGCTGGCTCGGCATGACGCCGGAAGGCGTGCTGGTGGTGGTCTCGCCGGTGGCCGGGGCGCTGCAGATGTCGGCGTTGAGGACGTTCAATCTGCGTTGAACGCGCCGGGGACGACGCCCTCGCGCCGACGGGCGCGTGGCGCTCAGTCCTCGTCCACATTCAGCCCCGACTGCCACACCGGCAGGGCTGCGTCGAACATCGACGGCGCGCTTCCCAGCGCTTTCGGGTCCCGGGCCAGCTTGATCCACGCCAAGGTGTCGTGGTGGCTGCCCGGCAGCAGGTCGCGGCTGCGTTCCTGCATCAGCCACGCGTGGAGCGCGGCGTATTGATCGGGGTGACGCTGCGCCGTCCAGCCCAGCGCGACCAGGTCGCCGTAGCCTTCTTCGCGACGGACGGACTTCATGGACACGTAGGCGCGCTGCAGGTCCGGGCTGAGGCCCTCAGGCACCGGCGTGGCGGAGAAGCCCGCCGGCAGGTTGAACCAGGCCCCTTCCAGGTACCGGCGGCAATGGCCGAGCTCGTGCGCCGCCATCAGTTCGAGCGCGCTGTCTTCCAGGCCCGCCGGCAGGCGCTGCGTGGTGGCGTCGCCCTCGGGGTTGCCGCGCAGGCTGAGCACGAACTTGCAGCGGCCGTCCTTGAAGCCCAGCGCGAGCGGCGCCGCCTCCGGGGCCTCCTGCGGCTGCACGACGATGTCGACCGGCATGCCCGCGGTCCTCGCATGCTGCAGCACCGGCGTCATGCCGGCGATCCAGCGTTGTTCCAGCGGTGTCAGGCCGGCGGCAAGGGCGCTCGTCGAGAGGGCGGAGAGAGCGGCGGCGAGCGCGGCAAGCGCGGCGAAAGACTTCTTCATCACGGCTCGAGTCCTGCAAGGGGAAGGCAGAACACCGATGGTGAACGGGCACGCGGCGCTTGTGAGCGCCACGTCCCGCGCGCGAGCCGGGAGCGCGTGAAAGGCTGCCGCTTGATCGCGGCGAGTTGTAAAGCGGACGCCGTGCGTCAGGCGCCGCAGGTCGGGCGCTCAGCCCAGCGCCGTGTCCAGCACCATCATCAGCGCGAAGCCGAGCATCAGTCCCTGCGTCGCCCAGCGTTCATGGCCCTTGCGGTGCGACTCGGGAATGATCTCGTGGCTGATGACGAAGAGCATCGCGCCCGCCGCGAAGCCCAGTCCCCAGGGCAGCAGCAGCGGCCAGGCGGACACGACCCACGCGCCCAGCACGGCGCCCACCGGCTCGACCAGCCCCGACGCTGCGCCCAGCAGCAGCGCCTTGCGCCGCGAGTAGCCCACCGTCATCAGCGCCACTGCGATGACGAAGCCCTCGGGCAGGTCCTGGATCGCGATGGCCAGGCTCAGGCTGGCGGCCGCGACCGGATCGTTGGCCGCGAAGGCCACGCCGATCGCGAGGCCCTCCGGCAGGTTGTGCAGCGTGACGGCGATCACGAACAGCGTCGTGCGCCTCAGCCGCGTCGGGTCCATGCCCTCGCGGCCCTTGATGAAGTGCTCGTGCGGCAGCCAGCGGTCCAGCGCCATCAGCGCCCATGCGCCGACCAGCACGGCCAGCGCGACCTGCGTCGCGGCGCCGGTCGGCGTCGCATGCTCGCGCGCCGCGTCGAGGCCGGGAATGATCAGCGAGAACGAGCAGGCCGCCAGCATCACGCCGGCGCCGAACCCCATCAGCGCGTCCTGCCCGCGCGCGGACAGGCTGCGCGTGCCCAGTGCGGGCAACGTGCCGAACGCCGTTGCCGCTGCGGCGAGCAGGCCGGCCTGCAGCGCCATCGCGATCACCGAGCCGTGACCGACGCCGCCGGCCGGCCTGATCCAGGTCCAGCCCTGCTGCAGCAACAGCACGGCGCCGATCAGCAGGATCGTGAAGCCGAAGGCCTGGCGCAGCCGATGCCGGCGCGCCAGGGTCCGCTCGTCGCGGGCGATCGCGTCAGAGTCCGCCATCGGTCAGCTTTGCGGGATCCAGCATCTGCTGGAGGGTGGCGCGGTCGAAGTCGGTCATCTCCTCGGCGACGTCGAGGATGGGACGCTTCTCCGCATAGGCGCGCTTGGCGATCGCGGCGGCCTTCAGGTAGCCGATCTCGCGGTTCAGCGCGGTCACCAGGATCGGATTTCGCGCCAGCGCGTGCTGCAGCCCGTCCTGGTTGACCTTGAAGTCGCGGATCGCCTGCTCCGCCAGCGCCTTGGTGGCCGCGGAGAGCAGCGCCAGGCTGTCCAGCAGGTTGGTCGCGATCAGCGGCAGCATCACGTTGAGCTGGAAGTTGCCCGACTGGCCCGCGATCGTGATCGCCGTGTCGTGGCCGATGACCTGCGCGCAGACCATGGTCACCGCTTCCGGGATCACCGGATTCACCTTGCCCGGCATGATCGACGAGCCCGGCTGCAGCGCGTGCAGCTCGATCTCCGCGAGGCCGGCCAGCGGGCCGGAGTTCATCCAGCGCAGGTCGTTGGCGATCTTCATGAGCGAGACCGCCAGGCCTTTCAGCGCGCCGGACAGCGCCACCGCCGTGTCCTGCGCCGACAGCGCGGCGAAGAAGTCCGGCGCCGGGCGGAAGCTCAGGCCGGTGAGGGCGGACAGTTCCTCGGCGAAACGCCGCGCGAAGTCCGGATGCGCGTTGATGCCGGTGCCGACCGCCGTGCCGCCCTGCGCAAGCTCGCACACCGAGGGGAGCAGCGCGCGCAGTTGCGCGCGGCGCGCCTCGATCTGCGCGCACCAGCCGCCGAGCTCCTGGCCCAGTCGCAGCGGCATCGCGTCCATCAGATGGGTGCGGCCGGTCTTCACGTGGTGGCCGTCGCTCTGGATCTTGTCCTGCAGCGTCTGCACCAGCAGGTCCAGCGCGGGCAGCAGTTCCCCCTGCAGCGCCTGCGCGGCGCTGATGTGCAGCACCGTCGGGATGGCGTCGTTGCTGCTCTGGCCGGCGTTGACGTGGTCGTTGGCGTTGACCGTGACCGGGTTGGCCGCGCCGCTGCCGATCAGCCGCGTGGCGACCGTGGCGATCACCTCGTTCGCGTTCATGTTGGAACTGGTGCCCGAGCCGGTCTGGAAAATCTCCACCGGGAAATGGCTCATCAGCGCCGGATCCTGAAGCAGTTGCGTCGCGGCGCGGTCGATGGCGTGGCCGATGTCGGCCGGTACCTGCTCGAGCGCGATGTTGGCGCGCGCGGCCGCCGCCTTCTGCAGCACCAGCGCGCGCACGAAGCGTTCGGGCATCGGTTGGCGGCTGATGGCGAAGTTCTCGACCGCGCGCTGGGTCTGCGCACCATACAGGGCGTCGACGGGCACGGCGACTTCGCCCATGGAGTCTCGTTCGATGCGGGTGGCCTTGGTCGCCTTGGTAGCCTGGGTCATGGGGATGCTTCTTTCCTGGTCATTCCTGGAGGGGGCTGCGGCTCAGACGCCAATGGAAGCGCTGCAGGCGCGCGACGAGGGCGGCGTCGCCCTGGGCGTCGGCCAGCCGGTGCAGCGCCGCCAGCGGACGGTTGAGCTGATCCAGGCAGGCACATCGCCAATGCCAGGGTAGCAGCGTGTTGTGAGCGGCGCCGTACAGCAGCCGGAGGGCCTGTTCGTGAGCGGGGATCAGGGCGAGGATGCCGGCGTCGACCAGCTGTTCCAGCGCCAGTTGATGCTGCCGCAGCAACGCCGGTTCGTCGGGGGAGAGTCCACAGGTGATCTTCAACGCCATCCAGCGCAGGCATTCGACGCCCGGATGATCGGCGGCGGCGCATCCCCCGTCGACCGCCATCGGGCCGGCGCGCATCTCCCCCGGGGGAGGGAGGCCCGGAGCGGACGAAGGCACGGAAGGACCCCGGTGAGCGGGCAGGCGGGACGGCAGCAAGGGCATGGCGAGTCCTGACGATCGAGGCGTGAACCGGAGCACACCGGGAAACACGGGCGGACACGGGCTGGCAGGAACGCTTGCTGTGGTGGCAACGGGAAGAGATCAGGCAAGACCGGCGCCCGGCATGCGGCACCTCGCACGCAAAAAAGAAAAGAGAGGTCGAGCCGCGAAACGATGCCGATCGAATCGCGGCGCAACCTCTCTGCAATTTGCATTGGTCGCGCGGGGTCGGAACCCGCAGGAGTCTTCTCGTTTGTGGACCATCCTAGATGAGAATTGATCTCATCTGCAAGCCCTGAGGAGGTATGCGCTTGCGGGGTCTGGGGACTTTGGGCGAAAAGGCGTCAGATCAGCCGAAGGTCCTTGGGACGGACGCCGGGGAAGACGCGGGCGAGGGCCTCGTTGGTCAGGCCGAACTGACGCTGCCACAGGCCGCCCAGCACGGCGCGGTAGTCGTTGAGCACCGGGTAGTCGCGGTTCTGGAACAGCGTCGACGCGGTCAGGGCGATCTGGTCGCCGGCCACCGGGTCGCCGGCGGCGAGTCCGCCGCCCAGCAGCCAGTACACGCTGCCGTGACCATGGTCGGTGCCGCGGTTGCCGTTTTCGCGGAAGGTGCGGCCGAACTCGCTGATGACCATCACCGTGGTCTGCCGCCAGAGGTCCGGGCCGAGTTCGTCGGCGATGGCCGCGAGGCCCCGACCGACTTCCTCGAAGCGGTTGGCCAGCTGGCCGGTCGCGCCGCCCTGGTTGACGTGCGTGTCCCAGCCGCCGACGTCGATGAAACCCAGGCTGAAGCGGCCGCGCATCAAGGTTGCGATGCGACGCGCCTCCAGTTCGAAGCCCTTGGCGGGGATCGCGTTGCGGCCGGCGGCGTCGGTCATCGTCTTCATCCGGTCAGGGGACAGGTCGCGCGCGAGTTCCTCTCGGAGCGCGAGCCCTTCCTCCACCGAAGCGCCCAGGCTCTGGCCCTGGTACATGCTCGCGATCAACGCCCGGTTCTTCGCGTCGACGGCCGGTCGCGCAGCCTCGCGCAGACCGGCGTTGGCGATCCTCACCGGACCGCGGAAGGCGATCGGCAACTGGTCCGTGAACGACAAGGCCTGCTGCGCATCGAGCTCGGCCGCCAGACGGTTCAGGAAACCGGAGTTGTAGTCGCGGGACCCACCGACCGGTTGCCCCAGCTCGATGCTGTCCTGTGTCTCGAAGTGGCTGCGCGAGAGATCCTCCGTCCCGGCGAAGGGGAGGAACCGAGCCTGGCCCGCCTGCACGAGCGGGAACACGCTGTTGCGCAGGGCAGGATGCAAACCCCAGTCAGCGTTCAGCGCAAGCGCCGAAGCCGCGTCCGTCGGCGACGGCCTCGCAATCGCAATGCGCGGACGCTGCTCGTAGTAGAAACTGCTGCTCGTGGGAATCAGCAAGTGGGTGGCGTCGTAGCCGCCGCGTAGGAACACCAGCAGGAAACGGGGGCGGACGCCCGAAGCCGCAGACGCCGGTGCCCCTCTCCGCTCAATCGCCTGCGCATGCTCGGCATTCGCTC
>NZ_JARVXN010000038.1:0-190370 GCF_048957715.1 Mitsuaria sp. CC2
CATCCGATGGAGCCGCGCACCTTCCGGCTCAGCCTGCGCGCGCGGATCTGAAGAGGCTTCCGTACGGCCACCGCCGCTGGCCCTCACCCCTGCCCTCTCCCGCAAGCGGGAGAGGGAGATGACCGAGTAGATCCTCGATAGGTCCCATTCTCCGGAGCACCGACATGGAAATCGAACAACCGCCCGTCGACCGCGTGCGCATCATTCCCGACGGCGAACGCCGTGGGCTGGTGATCGTCCACACCGGCAACGGCAAGGGCAAGAGCACCGCCGCCTTCGGGCTGGCGCTGCGCGCGCACGGGCGCGGCAAGCGGGTCCACATCTACCAGTTCATGAAGGTGCCGAGCGCCCGCTTCGGCGAGCACCGCCTGTTCGAGCAGATCGGCGTGCCGATCGAGGGACTGGGGGACGGCTTCTCGTGGAAGAGCAAGGACCTGGAGCACTCGGCGCAGCTGGCGCGCGACGGCTGGGAACGCGCGAAGGCGACGATCCTGGGCGGCGAACATTTCCTCGTCGTGCTCGACGAGATCATGTATCCGCTGCGCTACGGCTGGCTGCCGCTGGAGCCGGTGCTGGAGACCTTGCGCGCACGCCCGGCGCACGTTCACGTCTGCTTGACAGGTCGTAACGCGCCTCAGGAATTGATGGATCTGGCAGACACCGTGACAGAAATGACCATGATCAAGCACCACTTCAAGGCAGGAGTGCCGGCACAACGCGGAATTGAGGATTGACTTCCCTCCGGGCGCCGTCTGACCGCTAAGCTGCGCGCCAGTTTTCACTGTCGCCTACTCCGTCACCCGGCGCCTCCCGACGCTTTCCGACGCCTCACGCCGCCCGTCCCATGAGTCCGATGTCCTGGCTCCTCGCCCTCGCGATTCCGATCGCGCTGCTGCTCGACCGATGCTTCGGCGAGCCGCCCGCCGCCGTGCATCCGGTCGTCGGCATGGGACGTTTCCTCGGGCTCTTCGGCGACCGCCTGTGCGGACTGTCGGCGAAGGCCGCGTTCATCGGCGGCGCGTTCGCATGGACCGTGGGCATCACGCTTTCCGCCCTCGCCGCCTGGGCCGTCGAGCATGCCGTCATCGCCGGGCTCGAACCGTGGTTCGGCGGCTGGCGGCTCGCGGTCGCGGCCTTGCTGCTGGGACTCGCGCTGAAGCCGATGCTCGCGTGGCGCATGCTGCGCGACGAGGTCGCCGCCGTCGAGACCGCGCTGTCGCGCTCGCTCGACGCGGGCCGCGCGCAGCTGTCCCGCCTGGTCAGCCGCGACACGACGCAGCTCTCCGCGCTCGAGGTCCGCGAAACCGCGATCGAGACGCTCGCCGAGAACCTCAACGACTCCGTCATCGCCCCGCTGTTCTGGTTCATGGTCGCCGGACTGCCCGGCGCGGCGGTCTACCGCTTCGCCAACACCGCCGACGCGATGTGGGGCTATCGCGGTCGCTGGGAATGGGCCGGCAAGTGGGCCGCGCGCGCCGACGACGCGCTGTCGTGGATCCCCGCGCGACTGACCGGGCTGGCGCTCGTGGCGCTGCGGCCGGCGCTGCTCGCGCCGCTGCGGCGCGAAGCGGCGCGCACGCCCTCGCCCAACGGCGGCTGGCCGATGGGCGCGATGGCGCTGCGGCTCGGCCGCGCCTTGAGCAAGCCCGGCCACTACCGGCTCAACCCGGCCGGCAGCGAGGTCGTCGCCGAAGACATGGCCCACGCGCAGCGCCTCGCCGCAGGCGCGATGCTGGCCCTCGCCGCCCTGCTGGCGCTGGGCGCCGCGGCGCTGCGCGGCGGCTTCGCCGTCGTGAGGAGCGCGCTGTGACCCGCTTCCAGTCGCTCCCCCACGGCGGCACCGACGCGGGGCCGCCGGTGCGCCACGACTTCTCCACGAATGCCCATCCGCTCGGCCCGCCGCCGGCCGCGCTCGACGCGGTGCTGCGCGCCGACCGGCTGCGTTATCCCGACCCGGCCTACGCCGTGCTGCGCGCCCGCCTGGGCGACTGGCACGGCGTCGAGGCCGACCGCGTGCTGCCGGCCTCCGGCGGATCGGAAGCGATCCGCCGCCTGACGCTCGCCGCGATGCTGTCCGGCGTCACCCGCGTCTGTGTGCCGCAGCCCGGCTTCGGCGACTACGCCGCCGCCGCCCACGCGCTCGGGCTGCAGGTGACCGCCTACGACGACGCGTTCCAGCTCGCCGATTCGCTGACGCTGCCTTCGCTCGTCTGGGTCTGCGATCCCAACAATCCCACCGGCGCGAGCTACGGCCTCGACGAGTGGACGGCCGTGGCGCTCGCGCTCGGCCAGAGCGGCTCGCAGCTGGTCGTCGACCAGGCCTACGATGCGCTGCGCCTGTCCGGCGGCTGCGCGCTGCCGCAGGCCATCGCCGACGGCGCCTGGCGGCTCGTCTGCCCCAACAAGGCCTTCGGCCTGACCGGCGTGCGCGGCGCCTACCTGATTGGCCCGCGCGACGGCCTCTGGATCGGGCGCGTCGCGGAACTCGCACCGAGCTGGGTGCTGTCCTCCGAGGGTCAGGCCTTGCTCGAAGCATGGACCACGCCGTCCGTCCGTGGCGAACTCGAAGCCTCGCTCCCGCTGCTGCGGGAATGGCGCGCGTCGCAGTGGACGCGGATGGAAGCCATGGGCTTCGACCAGATCGACGGCGGCACCGCCAACTTCTGGCTGGCCGCGCTGCCGTCCCCGTGGCTCGAGACCCCGGAGCCGCTGCTCGAAGGCCTGCGCACGACGGGCATCAAGCTGCGCGACGCCAGCTCCTTCGGTCTGCCGGGCCTGGTGCGCGTGTCGGTGCAATCGCCGGAAGCCGTCGAGGCGCTGGCCGCGGCGATGCTCACCTTCGGCGGTCACACGCCGCTGCCATCGCCGCCATCGCGCCGCGGCGCGTTCGACACGACACTTCCTTTCGACACGACCCATCCGTCCGACACGGCGCCGGGCGGGTCCGCCTTCGGCGACACGGTGCGGGGAGAGACGCGATGAGCCGCCGCGGCAAGGCCGTCATGGTGCTCGGCACCACGAGCGGCGCGGGCAAGAGCTTCCTCACCACGGCGCTGTGCCGCTGGTACGCGCGCCGGGGTCTGCGCGTGGCGCCGTACAAGGCGCAGAACATGAGCAACAACGCGCGCGTCGTGCCGGGTCTCGGCGGACGCCAGGGCGAGATCGGTTCGGCGCAGTACTTCCAGGCGCTCGCCGCCAACGCGCGGCCCGAGGTGCGCATGAACCCGGTGCTGCTGAAGCCGGAGAAGGACACCGCCTCGCAGGTCGTCGTGCTCGGCGACGTCGACGAGGCGCTCAGCCGCGCACCCTGGCGCGAGCGCAGCGAGGCGCTCTGGACCCGCGCGCGCGGCGCGCTGCATGAGCTGCTGGCCGAGAACGACGTCGTCGTCATCGAGGGCGCCGGCTCGCCTGCCGAGATCAACCTGCACAGCAGCGACTACGTGAACATGCGCACCGCGCGCGAGGCCGACGCCGCCTGCCTGCTGGTCACCGACATCGACCGCGGCGGCGCCTTCGCGCATCTCTACGGCACGCACGCGCTGCTGCCGCCGGACGAACGCGCGCTGATCCGCGGCTTCGTGCTGAACCGCTTCCGCGGCGACGCGGCCCTGCTGTCGCCGGGGCCGGAGATGCTGCAGCAGATGACCGGCGTGCCCACGCTCGCGACGCTGCCGATGTGGCGCGGGCACGGGCTGCCCGAGGAGGACGGGGTCTTCGACGACCGCACGACCGGCGGCATCGGCGGTGGCTCCGGCGGCGAGGCACGCACGCCGGTGCGCGTCGCCGTGATCGCCTATCCGCGGCTGTCCAATCTCGACGAATTCCAGCCGCTGCGCCACCTGCCCGACGTGCGCCTGAGCTGGGCCCGCACCCCGGCGGAACTGGACGGCGTGGACTGGATCCTCCTGCCCGGCTCGAAGGCGGTGGCGTCCGACCTCGCCTGGCTGCGCGCGCAACGGCTGGACGTCGCGGTCGCCGCACACGCCGCCGCCGGCGGCCGCGTGCTGGGCATCTGCGGCGGCCTGCAGATGCTGGGCGAGGCGCTCGTCGACCCGCACGGACTCGACGGCAACGCGCCAGGCCTGGGCCTGCTGCCGCTGGTGACGCTCTTCGAGCGCGAGAAACTGCTGCGCGAGGCCGAGTGCCGCTTCGCGCCGACGCTGGACGCGCCGTGGTCCGCGCTGAACGGCGCGTTCGTGCGCGGCT
Source organism: Mitsuaria sp. CC2 (assembly GCF_048957715.1). Classification (NCBI taxonomy): domain Bacteria; kingdom Pseudomonadati; phylum Pseudomonadota; class Betaproteobacteria; order Burkholderiales; family Sphaerotilaceae; genus Roseateles; species Mitsuaria sp. CC2. The sequence continues at coordinate 4,207 of NZ_JARVXN010000038.1, forward strand.
ACGAGATCCACCACGGCCGCACGGCGCAGCACCCCGGCCTGCCCGCGGCGCGGCCAGTGCTGTTCGACGGCCTCGGCGAGCCGGTGGGCTGGCAGCACGGCCCGGTGCTCGGCCATTACCTGCACGGCCTGTTCGAGGACGATCGCGTGCTGGCCGCGCTCTTCGACCGCCCCGCGCGCCCGCTCGACCAGGTGTTCGACGACCTCGCCGATTACATCGACCGCCACTTCGCGCCCGGCGTGCTGATGGGCCTGCTGTCGCCCGTTCCCCGTGCCCCTCTCCCTTTGACGTCCGAGAAGTCACCATGACGAAGCAAGACCTGATTCCCGCGATCCCCTCGCTGCACGACGCGGCGCTGGCGACGGCGCTGCAGCACCGCATCGACCGCAAGACCAAGCCGCTGGGATCGCTGGGCCGCCTGGAGGGTCTGATGCTGCGCCTGGGTCTCATCCAGGGCACGGAACAACCGGCGCTGGTCGAGCCGCAGATGATGGTCTTCGCGGCCGATCACGGGCTCGCCGCGCACGGCGTGTCGGCTTTCCCGTCGGACGTGACCTGGCAGATGGTCGAGAACTTCCTGGCGGGCGGCGCGGCGGTGTCCGTGCTGGCGCGCCAGCACGGGCTGCAGTTGAGCGTGGTCGACGCCGGCGTGCGTCACACCTTCCAGCCGCGTCCCGGCCTGCTGATCGCGAAGATCGCGATGGGCAGCCGCGACATGCTGGCGGGACCGGCGATGACGGCCGACGAATGCGCGACCGCGGTCGCCGCAGGCAAGACGCTGATGCAGAAGCGCCCGGGCAATGCGCTGCTGCTGGGCGAGATGGGCATCGGCAACACCTCGTCGGCGGCGCTGCTGCTGTCGCGGTTGGGCGGGTATCCGCTGGCGGACTGCGTCGGACGCGGCACGGGCCTCGACGACGCGCAGCTGCGTCACAAGCTGAGCGTGCTGGCGCGCGTGCTGGAGAAGCATCCGCGCGCGAACGAGCCGCTGGCGGCGCTGGCCGCGCTGGGGGGGCTGGAGATCGCGATGATGGTCGGCGCGGTGCTGCAGGCGGCGCTGGAGCGTCGCGTGATCGTGGTCGACGGCTTCATCACCGGCGCGGCGGTGCTGGTCGCGGCGAAGCTGCAGCCGGCGGTGCTGGAGCGTTGCATCTTCGCGCACCGGTCCAACGAGCAGGGTCACCGGCTGATGCTGGACACGCTGCACGCGCAGCCGCTGCTGGACCTCGGACTGCGGCTGGGCGAAGGCTCCGGCGCTGCGCTGGCGTGGCCGCTGCTGGAATCGGCCTGCCGCGTGCTCGGCGAGATGGCGAGCTTCGATTCGGCGGGGGTGAGCGACAAGGCCTGAGCCCAAAGGCGGAGCGGCGAATCGACGCCGCTATGCTCGCCGGTCCGCCGTTTCTCTCACGAAGGAGCCCCCGTGTCCGACCTCGAACGCTCACTGCTCGACACCCTCCGCGCGCTGGAGGTCGAGCTGCACCATCCCGGCGTGCGCTGCAGCGCCGAGCGGCTGTCGCAGCTGCTGCATCCGGATTTCCACGAGGTCGGCCGTTCCGGCCGTCAGTACGACCGCGAGACCATCATCCGCTGGCTCGCCGACGACCACGAGCCGCCGAAGGTCGTGCCCGACGAGTTCCGCATCGCGCCGCTGGCGCCGGATGCGGCGCTGCTGACCTACCGCTCGGCACATCGGCAGGAGGACGGCGCGCTGGTGCACCACACGTTGCGGTCTTCGCTGTGGCTGAAGACGGCACAGGGCTGGCAGATGCGTTACCACCAGGGCACGCCGGCCGCACAGGTCTGGTGAGGCGTTTGGCGTCGGGGTCGACGTGGTGCAGGCACGCACGCTTCGCGTGCGACGCCGGGTCAGGGGACATGGTCGCGGGAGTGGACGAAGGTCACGTTCCGAGAACCGCGATGGGCGCTAGATTCGCGACGGCTCCACTGCTGTCCAGAGCAGCGGGGCTGGCCGGGTCCAGCCGGTCGTTGCACCGACTCCCCCGCTCCTCCCATGATCGATCCGACCGACTTCGCCGCGCCCTTCGGAGACCTGCCCGTTCCCGAGTCCCTGCTCGCGCTGCTGCGCTTTCAGAATGACATCGGCTACGGCAACTACTCCGCCGCCCTGACCTTGACCGACGACGACCACGACGGCCTGCGATACGGCTGGTCGGAGGATCCCGCCTTCCTGTCGCGGCTGATCCCGTTTGCGCGAGCGACGGCATCGGGGTCGTTCTATGCGCTGTGGAATCCCGACCCGTCGCAGCCGCCGATGCCCGATCGCTGGCCGGTGGTGGCCTTCGGCGACGAAGGCGGCGAGTGGATCGTCGCGCGCGACGTGCGCGAGCTGCTGTGGGTCAGCACCTGCGACGCGGAGCCGCGCATCGACTTCGACCGCGTCCACTACTTCCGCAGCGAGCATCACTACCGCAAGAGCGAAGGACTGGACGCGTACATCGAGTGGCTGCGCGAGGATCTGCAACTGGCGCCGGTCGACGATCCGGAACCCATTCTTGCGGCCGCGCAGCGGGAGTCGCAGGACGACTTCGAACGGTGGATCGAGCCGTTCCTGCAAGGATGAGGGCGCGGGCAGCGGCTTGCGTGCAACCCGGCAAGGTCGCTTATCGATCGGTACGCCCGAGTCGCCATCGTCCGGAGCGTTGGCGGCGACCCGGGAGTCCTCCTCCCCCGACGCTGCTGCGCCACATCACACCGCCGATTCGCGCGACCCGAAGCAGCAGCCGGAACATTTGATCCGGCGAATCGCAGCGCGTCTCATCACAGCGCCGGGCGCAGCCCCTTCACCGGGCTAATGGCTTCAAGTTGGGACGCCAGACGCAGGATGGTCGACTCCGCCAACCAACGACCCACCAGCTGGATGTTGATAGGCAGGCCCTCCTTGCTTGTGCCGAAACGCATCGAGATCCCCGGAAGGCCGGTCACGTTGAGCGGCACGGTGGCGCCCTGCAGATACGTGGCGTCGACCGTCTGACCGTTGATGACAAAGTTCGATACCCCGTGCTTGTGCGCCGGAACAGGCAGCACCGGCGTGATCAGAGCATCGAAGCGGGAGAAAAACTCGGCGAAGCCGTCTTTCAGACGCTCCGCGGCCTGCTCCGCCTCGATGAAGTCGGCCATGGACGTGTCGGGCAAGGCCAGCATGGTCTTCGCCATCTTGTAGAGCTCGTCCGTGCGCCGACCCGCGGTCGCTTCCGCGAAGGCCGGCTTCATCTCCATCACGTGGATCTTGTTGAACACGTCCAAGGCGAAGTCACGCTCCAGCGCGGGAATCCGAACCTGTTCGACCTGAACGCCTGCCGCCTGCAAGGCGTCAGCCGCGGCTCGCACGGTGGCGGCGACTTCCGGATCGATCGGCCCGAAGCCAGGCTCTACCAACCAGCCGACGCGCAGCGGCCTGTCCAACGAGGGATCGTGATCCAACGTGAAGATGCCGCCAGCTTCGGCGAACGCGTCATGGCCATCCGGGCCGGCCAGCTGCGCGAAGGCCAGAGCGAGGTCGCGGATGCTGCGGGCCATCGGGCCGACGTGCCAGAACCGTCTCGGGGCGCGCGGCCAGATGCCGGTCATCGGCACGCGGCCATGCGTGGCCTTCAAGGACACGATGCCCGTTTGCGCAGCCGGGCCACGCACGGAGATGGCCAGGTCCGTGCCCAGGCCGAGCGGCGACATGCCTGCGGCAATGGCCGCCGACTCTCCGCCGCTTGATCCCCCCGGCGTGCGCGTGAGATCCCAGGGATTGTTGGAGCGACCGCTCAACAGGTTGTCGCTTTCGATCCAGTAGGAGAACTCCGGCAAATTGGTTTTCGCGAGGAGGATCGCTCCGGCGCCCTTCAGACGAGCAACGGACGTGGCATCCGTGCTGGGCAATCTGCCCTTGAAGATGGGCGAGCCGCGCTGCGTGAAAACCCCGGCCGTATCGATGGAATCCTTCGCCGTGAAAGGCACACCGTGCAGCGGCCCCAGCGGTCTCCCCGCCATCACGTCTGCCTCGGCGGATCGGGCGGCGTCCATCGCGCCGTCGGCCAGCGTGACGATGGCATTGACCTTGGCATCGACCGCGTCGATGCGGTCCAGATGCGCTTGAACGACCTCAACCGGCGAGAGCTGCCGCGTGCGGATCAAGTTGGCGAGAGCGACGGCATCGACGCCTGTGATGTCATTGATCATGATGGCTACCTAACGTTTGTAAGGTTTAATCCTAGGTCAAAAATGCGCACACAGTCAACCCTATCTAACATTTGTTAGAATTTGATCCAGAACTTGAGGAAGCGCGATGACCGCAGTGAATTCGAAGGAAGCCATCCTTTCCGCCGCGCGCCAGGCGGCGCAGGCGCATGGCTACGCCGGGCTGAACATGCGCGACCTCGCGACCGCGGTCGGCATCAAGGCAGCCAGCATCTACCATCACTTTCCGGGCAAGGCGGACCTGGCGACAGCGGTGGCGCAACGCTATCGCGAGGACACGGCCGCGGATCTCGAAACCCTGGCGGAGGAAGCGGAGGACCCGTTGGACCGACTGCGCCGCTATCCGAGGATCTTCCGGCGCTCGCTCGAGAACGGGAACCGGTTGTGCCTGTGCAGCTTCATGTCGGCCGAGTACGAGGATTTGCCGGACAGCGTCAAAACGGAGGTTCAGGCGTTTGGCGAGGTGAATGTGGCGTGGCTCGCGAAGGTCCTGAAGGCCGCCGGCATGACAGGTCAGAAAACCGTCGAACAAAGGGCCAAAGCCATCTTTGCAGCGGTGTCCGGGGCGCAGCTCATGGCCCGCAGCCGGGCGGACCTGGCGCTTTTTGACACGCTGATCGATGGCTATCGCGTCGCGGGTCTGCTGGCGCCGTAGCAGATCACCGCGGCATGCGAGCACCCGCGGCGGGTGCTTCCGGAGTGGATCGATAGAATCACGCCTGTGACCCGCTGGTTCCGCATCCTCGTCCTGACGATCCTCCTCCCCGCGTACGGCATCGCCGCCGCCGGCGTGACGATGTTCGCCGCGGGCGTTTCGCATGCGCAGCATCTGCTGGTCGACGGGCAACCCGCCGATCCTGCGGTCGCCGCCATCGCCTCGGCGCAATCAGGCGCCGACGACGATCAGGCGGCCGACATCGCCACCCTGCTCTTCGAACTCGGCGACACCTCGGACGACATGCCCGACCACTGCAAGCCCGACGCGCGCCCGATGCGCGTCGCGCCGCCGCAGATGAATCCGCTCCCTACGCCCCAGCTGCACGGGCCTCAGCGCTGCACGCAGCCGCTCCTGCGGCCGCCGCGGGTCTGACGCGACCCGTGTAGCCCGCTTCGAGGCGCTCCGTCGCCTCCCCCTCCCCGCCCGTTCCCTTCGGCACGCGTCGCGCTTCCCGCGCTCGCGTGCGTCCGCGTCGTCCCTTCCGCGCTCCTCGACCTCGAGGGCCGGCGGGCCGGCGTTCATTCCTCATCTCATCATGGAAATCGCCTTACTTTTCTTCCTCATCCTGCTCAACGGCCTCTTTGCCATGTCCGAGATCGGACTGGTCACCGCGCGCCGCGCGCGCCTGCAGAAGCTCATCGACGACGGCGACAGCGCCGCCGCCGCGGCCGTCAAGCTGGGTGAGGACCCCACCCGATTCCTCTCGACCATCCAGATCGGCATCACCTCCATCGGCGTGCTCAACGGCATCGTCGGCGAGGCCGCCCTCGCCGGGCCGCTCGCCCTGTGGATCACCTCCCACGGCGTGCCGGCGGAGTACGCCAGCGGCGCCGCGACCGGCCTGGTCGTCGTGCTGATCACCTACTTCTCCATCGTGCTGGGCGAGCTCGTGCCCAAGCGCCTCGGCCAGTCCAACCCCGAGGCCGTCGCCCGTCTGGTCGCGCGCCCGATCGCCGCGCTCGCCGTCGCCACCAAACCCTTCGTCCGGCTGCTGTCGGGCTCCACGAACGCGCTGTTGCGCCTGCTCGGCGTGAAGCAGTCGGCCGCGTTCAACGTCACCGAGGAAGAGATCCACGCCGTGCTCGCCGAAGGCACCAGCGCCGGCGTCATCGAGTCGCACGAGCACGCGATGGTGCGCAACGTCTTCCGTCTGGATGACCGTCAGATCGGCTCGCTGATGGTGTCGCGCCGCGACGTGGTCTGTCTGGACCTGAACGATCCGATGGAGACGACGCTCGCGCGCATCGAGGCCTCGGACCACGCGCTGTTCCCGGTGGTGCGCGGCGGACTGCATGACATCGTCGGCGTGGTCAACGCGCGCCAGCTGCTCTCCGAGCTGCTGCGCGACCGCAAGCCGAAGTTGGATGAGCGCCTCGCCCCGCCGCTGTATGTGCCCGAGACCATCACCGGCATGGAGCTTCTGGCCAACTTCCGCCTGTCGGCCGTGCACATGGCTTTCGTCATCGACGAATACGGCGAGGTGCAGGGCCTGGTCACGCTGCACGACCTGGTCGAGGCGATCACCGGCGAATTCCAGCCGCGCGATCCGGCCACCGCCTGGGCGGTGCAGCGCGAGGACGGCTCCTGGCTGCTCGACGGCCACATCCCGGTGCCGGAGCTGAAGGATCGCCTGGCGCTCGACGAAGTGCCGGAGGAGGAACGCGGCCGCTATCACACGCTGAGCGGCATGATGATGCTGCTCACCGGCCGGCTGCCGCGCGAGGCGGACTCGGTGGAGTGGGAGGGCTGGCGCTTCGAGATCGTCGACATGGACGGCAAGACCATCGACAAGGTGCTGGCGTCTCGCGTCGTGGAGGTCGCGGAGGTCGTCGATGTGGTGGCATGACGTCGCGCGGGTGGCGATCGTGGTGGCGGCGGCGCCGCTGCTCGTGTCCTGCTCCGAAGGCTATCCCGGCGAGGACCGGCCGCTGGTCAGTCCCTTCGACATGAACAATGCCGAACGCGTCGCCGAGCTCAACGTCGTCGGCCGCGACTCGCCCGGCCCGCGCTGGCGCTACGCGCTGCGCGAGGGGTGCGCGCTGGAGGTCGAGCAAGGCAGCGGGAAGGACCGGCGGCGCGTCGCCGTGACGCTGAAGCGGTCGATGGACGCGGAGGTCGTCTTCGACGACGCGACGAAGACCTACGACGTCGCGTTGATCGATCGCTCAGTCGACGCCGGCAAGCCCATCGCCACCCTGCTCAAGACGGACAAGTGGACCTATGCGACGCAGGGGAGTCTGCTCGTCGATCTGCTGATCAGGGATTGCGCAGCACGCTCCACCGCACGATAGCGTCGAACAAGGGGAACTCCGCGTTCCCCGCGTCGGTGGTCAGCTTGAGGAGGTAGTACTGAACCCCCTGGCCGAGCGTGACTTCCAGTTGGAGGTCGCGCACGCGCGGCGGGTTCGGAACGAAGAGGCCTTCGCGCGGCACGCCGTCGCGGTCCACGAGGTCCCCATGAATCGGCTGGACCCCGAACAGGTCGATGTCGATGCGCGCGTGAAGCGAGATCCGGTCCGCTGCGCGACGCAGGCCGAGCGCCGCCAGCAGGCGCTTCTTGCGGCCCGGCCAGCTCGACCGGGCCAGCGTGCAGTCGATGGCGAGCCGGAAGTGATTCCCCTGCTCGTCCTCGAACGGCCCCAGCGACCGCAACCACCGATCCGGCTCCGTCGGTGGCAGTCCAGCGAAAACGTCGTCGCTCATTCGTCGCCTGTTTCCAGTTGGCTTCCGGCTCGCCTCCGGCCTACTTCGAGTAGCCCTGATCCTTGATGAACACCGCCCGCTGCTTGTCGCCGTTGAAGGCGAAGAGCACGCGCTCCTGCTCGCCGTTCTCGCGTTCGACGACCATGGCCCAGCGGCCAGCCGGTAGCGGCCGACGAAGTCGCCGCCGTTGCGGCGCTGTCGCTGCGCCCCGCCCGCACCGGCGCCGACGGCGCTGACGGAGGAGGTCGTCGTGCTGCCGCCGCGCGAGTAGGTGCTGGTCGCCATGCCCGCCACGCCGTTCGCCGCGGCCATGCCGCCGGTGCCGAACACGGATTTGCCCGTCTGCTCGAAAGTGCCGTCCGGCTGGAAGTGGAAACGGTTCTGCGAACTGCCGCCGCCGAGGATCGAATACCAGGAGTGCGTGAACGTGCCGTCCAGCCGCTGCCCCGCCGAGGCCGGCTCCGCCGGCGTGCCGCTGATCGTGCGCCAGTCCCTGTCGTCGTGGTCCTTGATCTGCCAGTCGCCGCCGCTGCGGCGCCACTGCAGGACGCGCTCCGGCTTGAAGCGGCGCGGCGCTCCAGCGTGGCCGCCCGTTCCGCGGCCTCGCCTTGGCGACGCTCGTCCCCGGCGAGCGCCTTCAACGCGGGCCACAGTTCATTCGACTTCGAGGACAGCGTCTTCAATCCGCCGCCGTAGCGCTGGAGCAGCGCCTCATCCCAACGCCCTCGTCGCGTCCGGCTTCCGACGGCGGCGCGACCCAGAGCTGCATCACCTGGCCCGGCGGCAGATCGGCGGGCTGCAGCAGCAGGCCGTCCTCGTGCACGCGCTGCGTCCAGCCGGACGGGACGTCGAGGGCCAGCGCGGACACGAGCGGCGCCGACAACACGGCGGCGACAACAGCGGCGGCTGCGCGGCCAAGGAACGCCACCAATGCAAAGCGGACCCGAAGGTCCGCTTGCTCACCAGGATCCGGAGGGATCGATCAGATCGACGCTCAGATCGAATAGCCCAGCAGCATCGCCACGCCCGCTTCGCGGTTCGGACGCTTGAAGCCGTCGCGCGTCAGGCGGTTCATCGGGATCGACAGCGCCGAGGTCTGGAACCACTTGTTGTAGAGCTGCTCGATCTCGCCGCTGCTGTAGACGCGGCTCAGCGCGCGGTCCACGGCCGCCGCGAGCTTGGCGTCGCCCTTGCGCATCATGATCCCGTAGGGCTCCACCGAGAACGCCATCTGACCCAGGCTCAGGCTGTCCAGCGCCTTGTCCTTGGACGCCAGACCCAGCAGCAGCGCATCGTCCTGCGCGAACGCGCGGGCCTTGCCCTCGCGCAACGCCTTGAAGGCGTCGGTGTTGTTGGGATACTGGACCAGCTGCATCTTGGCCTCGCCCGACGTGTTCAGCTGCGTGAACAGCTTCTCCGAGGTCGTGCCCTTGGCCAGCGCGATCGTCATGCCGTCCAGGTCCTTGATCGTGTCGACCTTGGCGCCGCTCGGGATCAGCACGCGCATGCCCGCGACGAAGATCGTGTAGCTGAAGTCCACCTGCTCCTGACGCGCCTTCGTGTTGGTCGTGGAGCCGCACTCCAGGTCGATCTCGCCCTTCTGCAGCTTCGGGATCCGGTCCGCGCCGGACACGACCACGTAGTTGACCTTCAGCTCGGGCAGCTTCAGTTCCTTCTTGATCTCCTCGACAGCCTGCAGGCACAGGTCCACCGAGTAGCCCTGACCCTGCTTCTGCTCGTTGACGAACGAGAACGGCCGCGAGGCTTCGCGCACGCCCAGCGTGATCGACTTCGAGTCCTTGATGCGGGCCATCGTGTCGACGACAGGGCCGGCGGCGGCCGCCGACAGCGAGGTCAGCGCCGTCAGCGCAACAGCGGACAGGACGGAAGCGCCGCTCAGGCGCCGGATCGCGGAGGACATGCTGGAATTCCGGGTCGGTGAAAACCCTGAATTCTAGGGAGCGGATGTTCCTCACCTGTAACCAATGCCCCCCGCTTGAGGGCTCACTCTAGACGGTTTGACAAGAAGGCCCGCCCGCCCGTGACTTCCCTCACGGATCGATGGGCGAACTCACCCCGGCTTGACCGTCGCCGTCACGCCGCCTGCCGGACGACCGCGCACGAGCTGGCGCATCAGCAGCGCCGCGACGAGCGTCGACGCGATGACGACGTAACCCACGTAGGGGAAGTCGTTGACGTGACCGTCCGGTCCGATGTGCACGATGTGCCCCGCCACGAGGGAGGCCAGCCCGCCGGCGAGCTGCTGCAGCGCCGAATTGATGGCGTTGAACGAACCGCGCTGCTCCGGCGCCGGCACGCCGGCCAGCGTCACCTGCGCCGGGATCATGCGGGAGAAGATCCCGACGAACATCACCACGTTGACCACGATCAGCACCCACAGCGGCGACGTGCCCAGGTGGGTGTAGAACGCGACGGTGGCGATGGTGATCGCGCAACCGGCGTAGAACACGGGCATCGCGCCGATGCGGTCGGAGAGGCGGCCGATCAGCGGCGAGAACACCAGGGTGCAGATGCCGGTGATCAGGTAGATGATGGGCAGGTGGTCCAGCGGGATGCCGACGTTGTGCACCACGAAGGCGCTGGCGAAGGGCATCAGCATGAACCCGCCGGTGGTCAGCAGCGCGGTGAGCGCGAAGGCCAGCTGCTGGCGCGGGATGCGCACCGTCTGGAACAGATGCCGCGCGGCGCTGTGCTGGCCGGTGCCGGCGGCGCCGAGGTGCGCGTTCACCGGCTGCAGCTTGAAGGCGATCACCAGCACCGCGAGCAGCCCGAAGAGCACGATCGCGATGAAGGGCGCATGCCAGTCGAAGCGCGACGCCAGGAAGATCGAGAACGGCAGCCCCAGCACCTGGCTGGCCGCGAAGCCGCCCTGCAGCAGACCCATCACGCGACCGCGCTGCGCCGGCGGGAACAGGTCGGCGGTGATCGCCATGACGATGGAGCCGATGACGCCGCCGAACAGTCCGGTGACGATGCGCGCCGCCAGCAGCGAGGCGAAGCTCGTCGCCAGCCCGCACCACAGCGTGCCCAGCAGGAAGCCGCAGAAGAAGAACAGCAGCAGCCGCTTGCGGTCGAAGCGGTCGGCGAAGCCCGCCGTCAGCAGGCCGGCGATGCCGGCACTGAAGGCGTAGGCGGAGACGGCCAGGCCGAACTCCCCGGAACTCATGCGCAACGCCGGCATGATCATCACGCCCAGCGGCGACATGATCATGAAGTCCAGCACCACCGCGAACTGCAGCAGCGCCATCAATCCGGCGGCCAGCTTCTGATAGGCGGTGAACGGCACGATGGCCGCGGGTGCGGCGGGGGCCGGGGAAGATTTGTTTTCTGACATGGGGCGCGATTCTGCGCATCCCTCGTATCCGCAGCGTAAAGACATGGCCCCCATCGGGAGATTCCCCGAGACGCGACGGTGCCGGGCCGCAACGTCACCGGAAACAGGGGGTGAATCGCGCGGGCGCCAGGTCTAGACTGGCGGCACGACGGCAGGTGGTCCCGTGCATCGACGCACCCAGTGCGCGCGCGGAGGCGGCCGTCGCGGGACAGGGAGCGGTCCTTTCGGGGCGGTCGATGCCGAGCCGGGAAGCACTACTCCGCATCATCGAGATCCAGAGCCAGGTCGCCCAGCTCGGGCTGGACCTGGCGGGCGTGATGTCGCTGTCGGTCCACGGCACGCTGGAGCTCGTGGATGCCGACGGCGCGGCCATCGAACTCGCGGAAGGCGAAGAACTGGTCTACCGCGCCGTCGCCGGCGCCGCCGGCCACCAGCTCGGCGTGCGCGTGCGCCGCGACGGCAGCCTCTCCGGCACCTGCCTGCGCCAGGGCATCCCGCTGATCTGCGAGGACGTGGACACCGACAGCCGCGTCGACCTCGAAGCCTGCCGGCGCGTGGGCCTGCGATCGATGGTCGTGCTGCCGCTGTCGCACCAGGGCACGCCCGTCGGCGTGCTGAAAGCCTTCTCCTCCCGGGTCCGCAATTTCGGCCAGCGCGAGGTGGACGTGCTGTCGCTGATGTCCAAGGTGCTGGGCGCCGCGATGTACTGGGCCACGCGCTACGGCCGGGACGACCTGTTCCACCGCGCCACGCACGACGACATGACCGGACTGGCCAACCGCTCGCTGTTCATGGACCGGTTGCGCCACGCCACCGCGGAGGTCGAGCGCGGGAACCCGCCGATCGCCGTCGTGCTGCTGGACATGGACGGGCTCAAGCACATCAACGACACGCTGGGTCACGCGGCGGGCGACGCGGCGCTGGTCGAGTTCAGCCGCCGCCTGGCAAGCACCACGCGCGAGTCGGACACGGTCGCCCGCCTGGGCGGCGACGAGTTCGCGATCTTGCTGACGCACGCGGGATCCGCGACGACGCTGGAAGCGACGCTCCAGCGCATCCACGCGGCGGTGGAAGGCCCCTTCTCCTATGTCGACCGGAGCCTGCCCTTGAAGGCCAGCATGGGCGCCTCGCGCTGCCCGGAGGACTGGCGAGACGCGACGGCGCTGATGGAATGCGCCGACATGCGGATGTATGACGCCAAGCGGACGCGGCAAGGCCGGGACCGCACAGGACCGATGCCGCTGGAACCGTCCTGCTGAAATCCGGGCTTCCCATGTCACCTCGGCTGTTGATAATGGCCCGCGACAAGATCAAGCAGGGAGGAACCGATGACCGACATGGTGTTCGCCGACGAACTGCCGGACCCCGGCGACGAAGCCCGATCGCGGCCCCTCGACCCGTGGCTGGTGATGATCGTCGACGACGATCCTGCGGTGCACCAGGTGACCCAGCTGGTCATGGCGGACTTCGAGTTCGCGGGTCGCAAGCTCCAGTTCCTCAATGCGTACAGCGGCGCCGAAGCCCGGGACCTGCTGCGCGACCGGCGGGACATCGCGCTGATCCTGCTGGACGTGGTGATGGAGTCGGAACACGCGGGGCTGGACGTGGCGCGCTTCATCAGGGAGGAGCTGCGCAACACCCAGGTGCGCATCGTGCTGCGCACCGGGCAGCCCGGGCAGGCGCCCGAAGAACACGTCATCAAGACCTACGACATCAACGACTACAAGGAGAAGACCGAGCTGACCAAGCGCAAGCTGATCACGGTCTTCTACTCGGCGCTGCGGTCCTACCGCGACATCGTGATCCTGTCTCAGTCACGCGCGGCGCTGCGCCGCTCCATCGACGCGATCACGCAGATCCACGACTCGAGCAATCTGCGCCACTTCGCATCGGCGCTGCTGGAGCAGGTCGGGCACATGCTCGGCTACCAGGCGCAAGGCCTCTGCGCGAGCCGCATGTACGCAGCCTCCCACGCGGAAGGCCGGCTGCAGGTGCTCGCGGCGACGTCGGACTACCAGGGACTGCTCGCCGACGCCCAGGTCTCAGACCTGCCCGCCGATGTGCGCGACGCACTCGACCGCGCGCTGGCCACCCGGCAGAGCAGCTTCGAGGACGGCCGGTTCATCGGCTATTACCGGACGCACTCGGGGAACGAGAGCCTGCTCTACATGGTGTTGTCGGATCCCCTCGACGACGAAGGCCGGGAGATGCTCGACATCTTCTGCGCCAATGTCGCGATCGCGTATGAAGGGCTGTTGGAGCGGGATAGGACGCGCTAGGCGACCTATCATCGCGGCCGGTTTCCCGGTCCGCGTCCATGCATCAAGTCCGCCTGTTCTTCGTCGCCCTGCAGTTCTTCACCCGCGTGCCCGTGCCGCGATGGGTCGGGTTCGAACCCGCCTGGCTGCAGCAGTGCGCGCGCTACTTTCCGCTCGTCGGCGCGGTGATCGGCGGCTTCTCCGCGCTGGTGCTGTGGGGAGCGCTGCAGCTCTTTCCGGCCACGGTCGCCGTCGGGCTCGCGATGGCCGCCAGCGTCTGGCTGACCGGCGGCTTCCATGAGGACGGACTGGCCGACAGCTGCGATGCGCTCGGCGGCTCGGTCTCGCGCGAGAAGGCGCTGGCCATCATGAAGGACTCGCGCATCGGCAGCTACGGCGCGCTGGGCCTCATCCTCGTGCTGGGACTGAAGGCGACGGTGCTGCTCGGGCTCGTTGACATCGATCCGGTCCTCACCATGGTCGCGATCGTCTGGGCGCACGTGGCCTCGCGCGCGGCGCCGGTCTGGCTGCTGCACGCCCTGCCCTACGCCGGCGATGCCGAACACGCGAAGGCCAAGCCGTTGGCGATGCAGATCAGCGGACCAGGTCTTGCCATCGCGCTGGCGCTGGTGGTGCTCGCGACGATCGCCGGCGCCTGGATCACGCCGGAGAACGTGCCGGAGATGCTGGCGGCGGTCGTGGTCAGCGCGGGCCTGACCTTCTACATGCAATCGATGCTGGAACGCCGCCTGAACGGCTACACCGGCGACACGCTGGGTGCGACGCAGCAGATCGTCGAGCTGGGCGCGCTGCTGACGTTCCTGGCGATGGCGCCGCTGTTCCCGGCGGATTGAGCATGAGCGGCAGTGAGATCGCCAGCATCGTCGTCTGGCGACATCCGCAGCCCGAAGGAGCGAAGGGTCTATGCGTGGGCGCTCGCTGCGACCTGCCGGTGGAACGACGCCGCGCCAAGCGGCTGGCGCGGCGCATCCAGGCCCACGCGAGGCGACACCGACTGCCGCATGCGGTGTGGACGTCGCCCCTTCAGCGCTGCGCCGATGTCGGCCGATGGCTGAAGCAGTGGGGTTGGCGACATCACACCGACGCGGCGCTCGCGGAGATCGACTTCGGCGCGTGGGATGGCCGGCAATGGACGGAGATTTCGAAGCACGAGATCGACGCGTGGGTCTCGGACTTCGCGCGCTACGCGCCGGAGGGCGGCGAGTCGCTGACGGCATTGCTCAAGCGCGCCTCGACATGGTCGGGCGGCGCGCTGGTCATCAGCCACGGCGGGTGGATGCTGGCGAGGCGGTGGGCGCGGGAGCATCCCGACCGACCGCCTAGCGCCGATCAGTGGCCACAGCCCCCAGCCTACTCCGAGCGCTGGGAACTCTGAGGCCAGACACCTGCTTCATCCTCAGCTATCGAGACGTCTCTCCAACACGCCTCACGCTTCAATTGCCCGTTCAAGTAGGCGAATGACTCAAGCTGTCTGCTGGGTCAGTCGCACGTACTTCTGCATCAGCGTCTCGCGCGATTCGACGTGATCAGGATTGACGGGGATGCAGGCCACCGGGCACAACATCGCGCACTGCGGCTCGTCGAAATGGCCGACGCACTCCGTGCACTTGCTAGGCTCGATCTGGTAGTACTCCTCGCCCATCGAGATGGCGTGGTTGGGGCACTCGGGTTCGCAGACGTCGCAGTTGATGCACTCGTCCGTAATCATCAACGCCATGGCTTACTGCTCCATGCGGTTCTTGGCGACGCGCTCTGCCAGGCGCTCGCGGACCAGCGGCGAGACGAACTTGGCCACCTCGCCGCCGAGGGTGGCGATCTCCCGCACAAAGGTGGAGGAGACGAACTGGTAGTTGTCCGACGGTGGCAGGAAGACCGTCTCGACCTCGGGCATCAGCTGCCGGTTCATGCCGGCCATCTGGAATTCGTATTCGAAGTCCGACACCGCTCTCAGCCCGCGCACCACGACCTTGCCGCCGTTCGCCAGCACGAAGTGGCTCAGCAGGCCCTCCAGGGCCACCACCTCGACGTTCGGATACGGCGCCACCAGCTGGCGCGCCATGTCCAGGCGCTCGTCGATGCTGAACATCGTCTTCTTGTGATGGCCCGCCGCGACCGCCAGCACCAGGCGCTCGAACAGACGGCTGGCGCGACGCACAAGATCCTCGTGGCCGAGGGTCATGGGGTCGAAGGTGCCGGGGTAGACGGCCGTCAGCAGGATCTGGGAGGTCATGCGCGGATTATCCGCCGCGGCGCAGCAGGCGGTAATGCACCGCCCCGGCCCGCCCTTCCTTCCACACGGACAAGCCCAGCGCCGCGGGCGCTTCGATCGCCTCCGGCGACTCCAGGTAGATCAGGCCGTTCCCGGCCAGCAGCGGTGCGGCCGCGGCAAGTGCGTCGACGAACAGGCCGTCCGCGAACGGCGGGTCCAGGAAGATCAGATCGAACGAGGCCGGCGCCCCGCGCCGCATCCAGGCCAGCGCGTCCGCGTTGGCGATCGTCATCGGCACCGTGCCGTCCTTGTCCAGCCGCTTGAGGTTGACGCGCAGCGCATTCGCCAGCGTGGCGTCGCGCTCCAGCAGGGTCACGCCGGTCGCGCCGCGCGAGGCGGCCTCGAAGCCCAGCGCGCCGCTGCCGGCGAAGGCGTCCAGCACGCGCCAGCCCGCCAGGTCTTGCCCCAGCCAGTTGAACAGCGTCTCCCGCACGCGGTCGGGCGTGGGACGCAGACCCGGGCTGTACGGCACCGGCAGCTTGGATCGCTTCCAGACGCCGCCGACGATGCGGACCTCTCCCGGTCCGGCCTCGCGCGGACGCGGCTTGACCGCGCCCTGGCCCACCGTCACCCGCGGACCGGGCCGGCCGGAGCGGCGCAGGCCCTCGATCTCCGGGGACTGATCGCGCTCACGACCCTTGCCTCGTCCGCTGGATGTACTCATTGGCGGACCGGGATGCCCTGCGAGGCCATCAACGCCTTGGCTTCACCGACGGTGTGATCGCCGTAATGGAAGATGCTCGCGGCCAGCACCGCGTCGGCGCCGCCCTTCGTGATGCCGTCGGCCAGGTCCTGCAAGGAGCCGACGCCGCCCGAGGCGATCACCGGCACGCCCACCGCGTCCGACACCGCGCGCGTCAGCGCCAGGTCGAAGCCGCTCTTCGTGCCGTCGCGGTCCATGCTGGTCAACAGGATTTCGCCGGCGCCGAACTCGGCCATGCGCGTGGCCCATGCCACCGCGTCCAGGCCCGTGTTCTTGCGGCCGCCGTGCGTATAGACGTCCCACCCGGTGGTGCCGTCGGCGTTCCGACGGCGCTTGGCATCGATGGCGACGACGATGCACTGCGCGCCGTATTTGTCCGAGGCCGCGCGGATCAATTCGGGATCGGCCACCGCCGCCGAGTTGAAACTCACCTTGTCCGCCCCCGCGTTCAGCAGCCGCCGGACGTCGGCGACCGAGCGCACGCCCCCGCCGACCGTCAGCGGAATGAAGACCTGCGAGGCCACCCGTTCGATGATCGGCAGGATCAGGTCGCGGCCGTCGCTGGTCGCCGTGATGTCGAGGAAGGTCAGTTCGTCGGCGCCCTGCTCGTTGTAGCGGGCCGCGATCTCGACCGGATCGCCGGCGTCGCGCAGCTCGACGAAATTGATGCCCTTGACGACGCGACCGCCGGTCACGTCCAGGCACGGGATGATCCGCTTGGCCAGCACCGGTCAGTCTCCGTTCAGCTCGTCGGCGCGTCGCTGCGCACCGGCGAAGTCGAGATCGCCGGTATAGATCGCGCGGCCGCAGATCACGCCGCTCACCCCTTCGGATTCGACCGCGCACAGCGCCTCGATGTCGGCGAGGTTCGACAGGCCGCCCGAGGCGATCACCGGGATGGACAGCGCCTGCGCCAGCTTCACCGTGGCGTCGATGTTGATGCCGGTCAGCATGCCGTCCCGGCCGATGTCGGTGTAGATCACACCCTCGATGCCGTAGTCCTCGAACTTCTTCGCCAGGTCGATCACCTCGTGGCCGGTGAGCTTGCTCCAGCCGTCGGTGGCCACCTTGCCGTCCTTGGCGTCCAGGCCCACGATGATGTGGCCGCCGAAGGCCGAGGCCGCGTCCTGCAGGAAACCGGGGTTCTTCACCGCGGCGGTCCCGATGATCACGTACGACAGGCCGTCGTCGAGGTAGCGCTCGATCGTGTCCAGGTCGCGGATGCCGCCGCCCAGCTGCACGGGGATGTCGTCACCGACCTCGCGCAGGATCGCCTTGATGGCCGCCTCGTTGACCGGCTTGCCCGCGAAGGCGCCGTTCAGGTCCACGAGGTGCAGGCGCCGCGCGCCCGCATCGACCCATCGTCGCGCCATCTCGGCGGGATCCTCGCCGAAGGTCGTGGAGTCGTTCATGTCGCCTTGCTTGAGGCGGACGCATTTGCCGTCTTTCAGGTCGATCGCGGGAATCAGCAGCATGGCCGAGGCAGTGGGGGTGAAGGAAGGGGAAGTGTTCGGAGGAACTCGAGAACAGCGCTGGCGACGTCGGCGGCACCGGGCCGGCAGCCCGGCGTCCGGCCGTCAGGGCGCCCAGTGCAGGAAATTGCGATACAGGGCGAGCCCGGACGCGGCACTTTTCTCGGGGTGGAATTGGGTGGCAAAAATGTTATCCCGCGCCACCGCACAGGTAAAGCGCGGGCCGTAGTCGCTCTGACCGACGCTGTCGCGCGGGTCCGACGTCTCGGCATAGAAGCTGTGCACGAAGTAGAACCAGCTCTCGTCGGGCACCTCGCCCCAGACCGGATGCGGCCGCGTCTGGTGCACGCGGTTCCAGCCCATCTGCGGCACCTTGTAGCGGCTGCCGTCGGGTTGCAACTGGCCGTCGAGCCGGAAACGCTTCACGCGCCCCGGGATCAGGCCCAGCCCGGGCGTGTCCTGCTCCTCGCTGTGGTCGAGCAGCATCTGCATCCCCACGCACACGCCCATCAGCGGCTTGCGCGCGGCGGCGTCGAGCACCGCTTCCTTCAGGCCGCTGTCGGCGAGTTCGCGCATGCAGTCGCGCATCGCGCCCTGGCCGGGCAGGACGATGCGCTCGGCGGCGTACACCTCGTCGGGCTCGGCAGTGATGACGACACGCACGCCCTGGTCCTGCGCCGCCTTGATCACCGCCTGCGACACCGACCTGAGATTGCCCATGCCGTAGTCGACGACCGCGACGGTGCGCGGCCGGGAGACAGTGGAGGCGGCGGAGCCGGCGGAGCCGGTGGAGTCTTCGGAGGCGCTCACAGCGTGCCCTTCGTCGAGGGGATGACACCGGCCGAACGCGGATCCAGCGTCATGGCCATCCGCAGCGCGCGGCCGAAAGCCTTGAACATCGTCTCGCACTGGTGATGCGCGTTGTGGCCCTTGAGGTTGTCCACGTGCAGCGATACCAGCGCATGATTGACGAAGCCCTGGAAGAACTCGTAGGTCAGCTGCGTGTCGAAGGCGCCGACCGATCCGGCGGTGAACTTGACGTCCATTGCCAGTCCCGGACGGCCCGAGAAGTCGACCACCACGCGCGACAAGGCCTCGTCCAGCGGCACGTAGCTGTGGCCGTAGCGGGTGAGCCCCTTCTTGTCGCCGACCGCCTGCGCGACGGCCATGCCCAGCGTGATGCCGACGTCCTCGACCGTGTGGTGCCCGTCGATGTGCAGGTCGCCCTTGGCCTCGATGTCGAGGTCGATCAACCCGTGGCGGGCGATCTGGTCGAGCATGTGGTCGAAGAACCCGATGCCGGTGTTCAGCGACGCCTGTCCGGTGCCGTCCAGATTCACGCGCACGCGGATCTGCGTTTCCTTGGTGTCGCGGCGGACTTCGGCGATGCGTTCGGAGCTCATGGGGATTCCAGGGAGATCAGGAGGATCAGGAGGATCAGGGAGGGACAGTGAACCTTCAGGCTTGCATCAGGCTTGCTTCAGATCGGCGTCAAACCTGCGTCAGACCGGCTTCGATCGCCGCCAGCATGGCATCGTTCTCATCCGGCGTGCCCACGGTCAGGCGCAGGCAGCGCGCCAGCAGCGGATGCATGCCCGAGACGTTCTTGACCAGCACCCCGCGCGCCTTCAGCGCCGCATGCAGCGCGTTGGCGTCGGGCACGCGCACCAGGATCATGTTGCCCTCGCTCGGGAAGGCGTGCAGATCGACGGTCGTTGCCAACGTGGCCAGCGCGGTCTGCAACTTCGCGCGCTCGGCGCGCAGCTCGGCGGCCTGGCGCTCATAGACCTCGGCGTGTTCCAGCGCGAAGAGGCCGGCCTCTGCGTTCAGCACGCTGACGTTGTACGGCGGACGCAGCTTGTCGATGTGCCGGATCAGCACGGCGTTGCCCATCATGTAGCCGATGCGCACGCCGGCCAGGCCGAACTTGCTCATGGTGCGCATGACCAGCACCTGCGGATGACGCGCCATCAGCGCCATCGAGTCGCGCGCGGCGAAGGGCTGGTAGGCCTCGTCCATGACCACCAGACCCGGCGCGGCCTGGACGATGCGTTCGATGACGGCGTCGTCCCAGAGGTTCGCGGTCGGGTTGTTCGGATAGGCCAGGTAGACGATCGCGGGACGGTGCTCGGCGATGGCGACGAGCATCGCCGCCTCGTCGAGTTCGAAATCCGCCGTCAGCGGCACGCCGACGAAGTCCAGGTGCTGGTACCTCGACGACAGCTCATACATGACGAAGCCCGGCACCGGCGCCAGCACGGCGACGCGCTCGCCCGGCTGGCAGACGGCCATCGCGAGCAGCGAGATCAACTCGTCGGAGCCGTTGCCCAGCATCAGCGCCTGGCCCTCGGGCAGCTTCGCATGCGCGGCCAGCGCCTGGGCCAGCTCCAGCGTGCGCTCGCCCGGGTAACGGTTGATGGCGACGGCGCCCAGACGCTCGCCCAGCGCGCGCTGCAGTTCCGGCGACAGCCGGAACGGGTTCTCCATCGCGTCCAGCTTGATCAGGCCAGCGGACGGATGCACCTGGTAGGCGTGCATCGCGCGGACGTCCTCGCGCAGGACACCGAGGGCTCTATCAAGGGCAGCGGTCATGGAGCAGTCGCCGGAGACGGCAGGAAGTCGGAGAGGGAAGCGCCCGCCGGCAACGCGCGCAGCGGGTCGACGATCAGGACGCTGTCGAACAGCTGCCCGTGCGGGAGCGCCAGGCTCAGCAGGGTCTCGCAGCCCTGCGCCTTGGCGGCCGCGACGATCAGCGCGTCGGCGTACGGCAGGGAGAAGCGGCTTTCCAGCGACCAGGCCGATTCGACCGTCGCATGGTCGGCCGCCCACGGCGCCCAGCGCTGGTAGCGGCGCACCTCGGCGCGCGCGTCGCCGTTGGGCATGGGCGGCGCGATGTTGGTCGTCACCGACCGGTAGAAGTCGTTGAGCACCTGGCTGGAAGTACGCCCCAGGCGCTGCTGCCACAGGCAGCGCAACCAGGCCATGGCCTGCGCGCGCCGCGCGGGATCGGCACCGTCCTCGCTGAGAATCAGCACCGAGGTGTCGACGAAGACCGGGGCGGTCAGCTCGACGGGGGCACGGTCGGCGACGGGGGCGTTCACAGCAGCTCCCGTCCCGGATACGGCTGGCCGTCCGAGGACCAGGTGCGCTCACGGTGCAGCCAATCCTGCAAGGCGCGCTCGTAGGCGTCGTCGTGCCGCATCTTCTCGGCGAGCAGCTCGCCGACCAGCCTCGATACGCTGGTATTGCGTCGCGCAGCTTCCAGCCTCGCCCACTCGGCGACGCTGTCTTCCATGGTCACGGTGACGTTCTTCATCAGACCTTCAGATTAACACGAAGTTCGTGTTGCACGAACTTCGTGTTGGATGAAGGCCGACTTGAACGCCCGACTTCAGAGGCCGTGCGCGGGCACTCCACGGTGCAGGGGGCATCCCTCCGGGAACCCCCAGCACCATTCCGGCCCCACGGAGACTCGCTGCCTCCGGTTCTTTGACTGCGTCAGGCGTGCAGACGGAACTGCGCGACGACGTGCTGCAGGCTTCCCGCCTGCTCGCGAAGGGACTCGGAAGCAGCGGAGGATTCCTCGACCAGGGCGGCGTTCTGCTGGGTGACCTCGTCCAGGCGCTGGACGGCCTGCCCGACCTCCATGAGGCTGGTGCTCTGCTCCTGCGTGGCCGAGGAGATCTCCTGGATGATGTCCGTGACGCGTTGCACGGCGGACACGATCTCGCGCATGGTCTCGCCCGCATCGCTGACAAGACGCGACCCCGCATCGACACGGTCGACGCTGGCACCGATCAGCGTCTTGATCTCCTTGGCGGCCTCGGCGCTGCGCTGGGCCAGCGAACGGACCTCGCTCGCGACCACCGCGAACCCGCGGCCCTGCTCGCCCGCGCGGGCGGCTTCGACCGCAGCGTTCAAGGCGAGGATATTGGTCTGGAAGGCGATGCCGTCGATCGTGCCGATGATGTCGGAAATCTTGCGCGAGGACGCATTGATCTGGTCCATCGTGCTGACCACCTCGGAGACGACCACGCCGCCGCGCTCCGCGACCTGGCTGGCATTGAGCGCAAGCTGGCTGGCCTGGCGCGTGGAATCGGCGTTCAGGCGGACCGTGTCGGTCAGCGCGTGCATGGTGGCGGAAGTCTCTTCCAGGCTGGAAGCCATCTGCTCGGTGCGCGCGGACAGGTCGCTGCTGCCCGCGGCGACTTCGGCGCTGGACATCGCGATGCTCTCGGCGCTGGTGCGCACCGCCGACAGCGAGCGGTTGAGCGCGCCCTGCATGGCCGACAGGGCCTGGGCGAGCTGGCCCAGCTCGTCGCGGCGCGTGGTGTCGATGTCGACGGTCAGGTCGCCCTCGGCGACGCGGCTGGCCACGCCCACCATGACCGTCAGCGGTCGCACCGTGCTGCGGGTCAGGTAGAAGGCGAGCACGCCACCCGCCGCCAGCGCGGCGACGATCAGCACCACCATGGTGGTCAACACCGCCTTGTAGGCGGCCCTCGATTCCTCAAGGCTGTTCTGGGCGCCGGCGGTGTTGATGTCGACCAGCTTCTGCACCGATCCGATCATGGCCGAGAAGGCCTGCTGCGATTCGCCGTTGACGGTGGACTGGTACTCGCCGCGATTGCCGGCCTTGCGCGCGGCGATCAGCTTGTCCTGCACCGCGATGAAGGCGGCGTACTTCGCCTTCGCGTCCTTCCACTGTTCGGCCTCCGCCGGAGAGGACACCAGCTCTTCGTAGGCCTTGGCCAGCCCGGGCAAGGACTTCTCGCGCAGGTTCTTGATGCGGTCCTGCTCCTGCTCAACCTCCAGGATGACGTCCTTCAGGCACATCGCCATCTCCGCCCGGCGCAACTCGTTGAGGTCGCCGCGCAGGGCGTTGACCGCGTTGATCGACGGGATCCAGTCGGACCCCATGTCCTCGACGTTGCCCTGGATCACCTGCATGCGGTTGATCGCCACCACGCCCACCAGCACGGTGGCCAGCAGCACGGCCGCGAATCCCAGGGAAATGCGTACTCCGACGCGCAGATCTGAGACCTTCATGTTTCGACGTCCTGTGATGAAGATGTTCGAAGCATGCTAGGCGTTTCGCGCGGAAGGGCGAACCGCGAATCAACGGGGAATGTGGCGGTTTATCCGCAGCCCAGGGTTTGCCCGGCGTCACCGCGTGAAATCTGCGCGAGCCCCTGCGTGAGCCCCGGCGTGAGCCACGCCACGGGCGGGGCCGCGAGGGGCCGCGAGGGGCCGCAAGGGCCGCGAGGGGCCGCGAGGGGCCGCAAGGGCCGGATGGGCCGGATGGGCCGGTGCGCCCGGGAGGACTCAGCGCTTGAGCCGGAACTCCGCCGCCTGCGCATGGGCCTGCAGGCCCTCGCCGTAGGCGAGGGTCGCGGCGATGGGGCCGAGCACCTGGGCGCCGGCCTCGCTGACCTCGATCAGGCTGGAGCGCTTCTGGAAGTCGTAGACGCCCAGCGGCGAGGAGAAGCGCGCCGTGCCGGACGTGGGCAGCACGTGGTTCGGACCGGCGCAGTAGTCGCCGAGCGACTCGCTGGTGTAGGCGCCGAGGAAGATCGCGCCGGCGTGGCGAAGCAGCGGCTCCCAGCGGTGCGGATCGGCGCTGGAGACTTCCAGGTGCTCCGGGGCGATGCGGTTGCTGATCTCGCAGGCCTCTTCCATGGAGCGGGTCTGGATGAGGGCGCCCCGCCCTTCGAGCGACGCGCGGATGACGTCCCGGCGCGGCATGCCGGGCAGCAGGCGCTCGATGGCCTCGCGGACCTGGGCGATGTAGCCGGCATCCGGGCACAGCAGGATGCTCTGCGCCATCTCGTCGTGTTCGGCCTGGCTGAACAGGTCCATCGCGACCCAGTCCGGCGGGGTGCTGCCGTCGGCCAGCACGAGGATCTCGCTCGGGCCGGCGATCATGTCGATGCCGACCTGGCCGAAGACGTTCTTCTTGGCGCTGGCCACGTAGGCGTTGCCCGGTCCGGTGATCTTGTCGACACGCGGCACCGTCGCGGTGCCGTAGGCCAGCGCGGCCACGGCCTGCGCGCCGCCGATGGTGAACGCGCGGTGCACGCCGGCGACATAGGCGGCGGCCAGCACCAGCGGGTTCTTCTCGCCACGCGGCGTCGGCACGACCATGACGATCTCGGGCACGCCGGCGACCTGCGCCGGGATCGCGTTCATCAGCACGCTCGACGGGTAGGCGGCCTTGCCGCCCGGGACGTAGATGCCGACCCGGTCCAGCGGCGTGACCTTCTGGCCCAGCAGCGTGCCGTCCTCGTCGCGGTAGCTCCAGCTTTCGCCGCAGGCCTGCTTCTGGCGCTGGTGATAGCTGCGCACGCGCGCCGCGGCCTGCGTCAGCGCCGTCGCCTGCCCGGCGGGCAGACCGTCGAAGGCGGCCTTCAGCTCTTCGCGGGTCAGCTCCAGCGTCGTCAGCGATGCCGCCTGCAGTCCGTCGAAGCGCGCGGTGCAGTCCAGCACCGCCGCGTCGCCGCGGGCGCGCACGTCGGCCAGGATCTCGGCGACGCGGGTCTCGATCGCGGCGTCGGTCTCGGCCGACCAGTGCAGCACGCGCTGGAACTGGGCCTCGAAGTCGGCGTCGGCGGTGTTGAGGGTGCGAAGGGACGTCGTCATGGCGGGCTCCGGGCGGCGGATCAGGCGGCGGGAATGGCGGAAGCGATCGCGTCGATCAGCGGCTTGAGCGCCTCGCGCTTGAGCTTGAGCGCCGCCTGGTTCACGACCAGGCGCGAGGAGATCTCCATGATCCGTTCGACCTCGACCAGGCGGTTGGCCTTGAGCGTGCTGCCGGTGGAGACGAGGTCGACGATCGCGTCGGCCAGGCCCGCCAGCGGGGCCAGCTCCATCGAGCCGTAGAGCTTGATCAGGTCCACGTGCACGCCCTTGTCGGCGAAATGCTGGCGCGCGATGGTGGTGTACTTGGTCGCCACGCGCAGCCGCGAGCCCTGGCGGACGGCGTGGTCGTAGTCGTAGTCGTCGCGCACGGCGACGCTCATGCGGCACTGCGCGATGCGCAGGTCCAGCGGCTGGTACAGGCCCGCGCCGCCGTGCTCGATGAGCACGTCACGGCCGGCCACGCCGATGTCGGCGCCGCCGTATTCGACATAGGTCGGCACGTCCGTCGCGCGCACGAGCACGACGCGGACCTGCGCCTGATTGGTCGGGAGGATCAGCTTGCGGGAGCTGTCCGGGTCTTCGAGCACCTGGATGCCGGCGGCGGCCAGCAGCGGCAGGGTCTCTTCGAAGATGCGGCCCTTGGAAAGTGCCAGGGTGATCATGCGGTGTCCTCGGTGTCCTCGATGAACGCGCGCTCCGGGAAGCGCGCTTCGGGCTGGAGCTTCTGGCCGCAGCCTCGGGCTGTTCAGGGGGACGGCAGCGGGTTCACCGGACGGGGACACACCGCCACCCGCCTGCAGGCCGGGTGGCTGTCAGTGATGGTGGTGCGCGGTGCCTTGCTGCGCGAACTCGTCGGGGGTCAGCGTCTTCATCGACAGCGCGTGGATCTGCTCGCGCATGCGATCGCCCAGCGCCTGGTACACGCGCTGGTGGCGCTTGATCCGGCTCAGCCCCTCGAACTCGGCCGAGACGATCGTCGCGAAGAAATGGCGTCCGTCGCCCTCGACCTGGAGCTCGCTGCAAGCGAGACCCTGGGCGATGTAGCTCTGGACTTCTGCGGGGGTCGGATCGGCCATGATGGAGCGGGATTCTACCTGGGGTCAGTGGCGGATCTTGTAGCCGCGGCGCAGCAGCTCCAGCGCGAGCGCCGCGACGACGGCGAAGGCCGCCGCGACCACGGCCAGGCTCAACCACGGCGAGGCGTCGCTGACGCCGAAGAAGCCGTGCCGGAACCCGTCGATCATGTAGAAGAACGGGTTCAGGTGGCTGACGGCCTGCCAGAACGGCGGCAGCGACTGCACCGAATAGAAGACGCCCGACAGGAAGGTCATCGGCATGACGATGAAGTTCTGGAAGGCGGCCATCTGATCGAACTTTTCGGCCCACAGGCCGGCGATGAGCCCCAGCGTGCCCATGAGCCCGGCGCCCAGCACGGCGAAGGCCAGCACCCACAGCGGGTTGGCCACGCCCGGGGGCGCGAACCACACGGTGGCGGCGAGCACGCCCGCCCCCACCATCAAGCCGCGGATCACCGAGGCGCCGACGTAGGCCAGGAACCAGGCCCAGTGCGACAGCGGCGTGACCAGCAGGAACACCAGGTTGCCGCTGATCTTGCTCTGGATCAGCGAGGAGGAGCTGTTGGCGAAGGCGTTCTGCAGCACGCTCATCATCACCAGGCCGGGGATGAGGAAGCTGGTGTAGCCCACGGTGCCGTAGACCTTGACGTGGTCCTCCAGCACATGGCCGAAGACCAGCAGGTACAGGACGGCGGTCAGCACCGGCGCGCCCACGGTCTGGGCGCCGACCTTCCAGAAGCGCAGCACTTCCTTGTAGAACAACGGAGCCGCGCCTTCGAGGCGGATGGGGAAATGGCTCGCGCTCATGCCCGGCCTCCTTGCATGATCTCGAGGAAGACGTCTTCGAGGTCGGCGCGGCCGATCTCGAGGTCTTCGATGGGGACGGCGGCCTCGCGCAGGGTGGCGAGGATCTGTTCAACCTCGGTGGCGTCGTGCGCGGTGAGCTGGACGATGCGGCCCGTGATGCGGGCACGTTCGGACAACGCGATCGGCAGCGCCGAATCGGTCTTGAACTGCAGCATCGTGGACGCGGTGCCCGCGAGCAGCTCCGACGTGCGGTTCAGCGCGACGACCTTGCCCTGCTTCAGCATCGCGATGCGGTGGCAGAGCGCCTCCGCCTCTTCCAGGTAGTGCGTGGTCAGCAGGACGGTATGGCCTTCGCGGTTCAGGCGCGCGATGAACTGCCACAGCGTCTGGCGCAGCTCGACGTCGACACCGGCGGTGGGTTCGTCCAGCACGATCACCGGCGGGCGGTGCACCAGCGCCTGCGCGACCAGGACCCGGCGCTTCATGCCGCCGGACAGCTGGCGCATGTTGTTGTGGGCCTTGTCGGCCAGGCCGAGGTGGTGCAGCAGTTCGTCGATCCAGTCCTCGTTGTTGCGCACGCCGAAGTAGCCGGACTGGATGCGCAGCGTCTCGCGCACGCTGAAGAACGGGTCGAAGACCAGTTCCTGCGGCACGATGCCGAGCTTCTTGCGCGCCTCGGCATAGTCGTCGACGACGTCGTGGCCGAGCACCGACACCTGCCCGCCGCTGGCGCGCGAGAGGCCGGCGAGGATGCTGATCAGGCTGGTCTTGCCGGCGCCGTTCGGGCCGAGCAGGCCGAAGAACTCACCGGGCTGGATGTCGAAGCTGACGCCGTCCAGCGCGCGGAACTGGCCGTCGCGGTAGGTCTTGCTGACATTGCTGAAACGCAGGGCGGGCGGACCGCCGGCCGGCACGGACATGGCGGCCGACTGTTGTGGGGGGCTTGCGGGCATGGGCGGCGATTGTAGGCAGGGGCCCCGGCCCGCGCTGGCCTGGGGTCATGACAGAATGGCCCACCTCCCCACCCCTCAAACGCCCTGGGCCCATGGCCACCAAGAAGCCGCGCCGCACCGCCGAACGCATCCTCGAAGTCACGCTGGACCTGTTCAACCGCTTCGGCGAGCCGAACGTCTCCACGACGCTGATTTCGGCGGAGCTCGGCATCTCGCCCGGCAACCTGTACTACCACTACCCGGCCAAGGACGAACTGATCAACGCGCTCTTCAACCGCTACGACAAGGCCTTGTCGGAGCTGCTGGGGGCGGTGGGCAACGTGCGCAACGTGGAGGACGCCTGGCTGTTCTTCCACATGCTGTTCGAACTGATCTGGCAGCACCGCTTCCTGTACCGCGATCTCAACGACCTGCTGTCGAAGAACCGCAAGCTGGAAACGCACTTCCAGCACGTGCTGGAACAGAAGACGCAGGCGATGGTGGGGATGCTGGGCGGCCTGCAGGCCAGCGGCGCGCTGACGATGCAGGTCCGCGAGGCGGTGCCGACGGCCAACGCGATGGTGGTGCTGCTGAGCTACTGGCTGAGCTACGAATACGTGCGCGATCCGCGCAACGCGCTCGAGCCCGAGCGCGCCGGCGAGGCGCTGATGCGCGGCGCCTTCCACGTGCTGGGGCTGCTGCTCCCCTATCTGGAACCGGCCTCGCGCGACCACCTGTTCCAGCTGGCGGGGAAGTATCAGCCGCAAGCGGGTGGCGCCTCCCAAGCATGATCGGGCAAGTTCCGCCATCGGGACTCGACGCTCGCTTGATGCTTGTCAAACCTCTCGCCCGTTGACTCATCTCTGTCAGTCAGATTGACTGGCTTGAGCCATGCTCGCCTGAAGCTCGATGAATACGGTTCAGGGGCGGCGACTTTGCCGCTGACCTTGACGGAGCATTGAGCATGTTGCGAGAACTGCGCCCCAGCATCGCGCCTTGGAGCCCGTCGTCCTTGATGGTCGACTGGGAGCGACTTCGGACGCTGGGTCCGTCGGGGTTCGTCATTCACTACGGCCTGCTGCGGATGGCACCGTTCGATTGACGCGCCACACGGCTAGCAGCAAGCCGGGGTCCGGCCCTCCGCACAAACCCTGGATTCGTGCGAAGCCGGACCCCCTGGTCGCGGTTGGCGGCGGAAAACGACACCCTATAAATTAGGGATATCGTATTCACCGACATCAAGGGACCGATTCATGAAGCGCATCCTGACCACCGCCGCCCTGCTGGCCCTGATCGCCCCGATGGCCCAGGCCGCCACCGCCGAGAACGCCGACGCCAAGGCGCTGCGCGCCGAGTGCGCCAGCCAGCACGCCGTGAAGTTCGAGCAGGCCGCCGCCGCCAACGAGTACCGCTTCGTCTACAACCGCGGCGAGTACCGCGGCGAAGCCACCAGCGGCCAGGCGGTCTCCTGCGGCCAGACCCAGTACGCCGAGTACCTGGCCAGCGCCGACCCGGTCAAGGTGATGTCCGCCTACCCGACCGCCGCGGGCCGCCCGCAGCCGGCCAAGAAGACCGCAAAGTAAACGGACCTTCCTTCGAAGCGCCGGCTTCCGGAGTGACAAACGCCGCCCTCGGGGCGGCGTTTTGCATGGCGGCGGACCCGGTCCGTCGCACCGGGGTCAGTCCTTGACCTCCCACGGCAGCATCAGCGCGAGCGTGAGCAATTGCTGGAACTCGGGCCCGAAGTGGGCCACGATGCGTTCCGGATCCGGGCAGAGCCCGGCATCGGCGATCAGTCCGAACTGCACCTGGCCGGCGTAGGTCAGGATGCTGATGCCCAGGCTCATGTCGCCCGCCTGAGGCGCCCAGAACATCACCCGCTCGACGGCCGATCCGCACAGCTGCAGGGCCTGGGCCGGTCCGGGCACGTTGGTCATCAGCGCGGTCGCCTTGCGGGAGAGCGTCTTCAGCATCGCGCGCTGGGCCGCCTTCTCCACCGAACCCGACGTCGCCATCAGGCCCATGGCCAGGGCCGGCTGCAGGCTGTTCTTCAGCGCCTGCGTCTGGGCATGCACGGCGTAGAGCCGCTTGACCGGATTCGTGATGCCGACCGGCAGCGGCAGCGGCACCATGCCGAAGCGGTTGCCCAGTTGCCAGGCCGTTTCCAGCGGACGCAGGTTGACCGGCACGAGCGCGCGGATCTCCTGGCCATGCGTGTCGTCGCCGTGTTCGCGCAGATAGAGCCCGAGCGCCCCGGCGACGCAGTTCAGCAGCACGTCGTTCACCGAGACGTTCATCGACTTGCCGACCGCCTTGACGGCGTCCAGCGGCAGCGGCGCGCCCCAGGCGACGCGCTTGGCGCGACCGGCCTTGCCCTTGAGGCGGGTCTTCGCGTCGTCCGGTGCGTCGGTCAGCGCGGCGGCATCCTTGAGGACCTGCTTGCCCAGGCGCTCCGCCGGGGAGACGTCCGGCGTCCCGGACCCGGCATGCTCCTGGATCTCGCGCACGGTCCAGGCGTTGATCGGCTTGACCATCGCATCGGCGAGCCATTCGGGCTCGGCGGCGTCGTCCATCGCCGCCTTCGCGCCCTTCCCCGTCCCCGCCCGCCCCGCCTTGGCCGGCTTCGTCCCCGGCAAGCCCGGCGGCACGGCACCGCCGTCGGTGATCGACAGCAGCACCGCGATCAGCGCGATGCCGTCGGCGATGCAGTGATGCACGCGCGCGATGAGCGCGCTGCTGCCGTCGTAGTGTTCGATCAGGTGCAACTGCCAGAGTGGCCGGGCCGGGTCGAGCGGCTCCGCGGCCAGTTCGGCGAGGCGGTCCTGCAGCGCGCCTTCGAGCGGTCGGCCGCGACGACGGTTCAAGGTTTCGGCCACAACGTGCCGGGTGATGTCGACATCGGCGTCCTCGACCCACCAGGCGCTGTCGCCGGCCTCCACGACGCGCTGTCTGAAGCGGGGGAAACGCAGCAGCCGTTCAGCGACGCGCGCGCGCAGGTCGTCAAGCGCGACGTGGGGCTTCAGCAGCAGCACGCCGTGGATGATCATCCGGTTGGCTTCGGTATCCAGGCGCAGCCAGGCGGTGTCGACCTTGGACATCGGCTCGGCGCCCTTCGGCAGGCCGTCAGGACGATCGAGGCTGCTCGCGCTCTTGCCGTTCTGCTTGCCGTTCCCGTTCCTGGCGGCATTGGCCCCTGTGCCTGCGGCGGGCGCACGCTTGGCGGGAGCCGCCGAAGATGTGGACTTGGCGCTCCGCAGGGGGGACGATCTGGACGCGGCGGGAGTGGGCAATGCGGTCTCCTGGACGGACGGGGCGGACAACGACGCGAAGGACGAGGCGATGCAGCGGATCATCCGTCATCTAGAGAGGCGACCCCAGTCCGAACGTGGGGGTGGGGTGGGTAACATCGCGGCCATCCGTCCCGATTGTCGCCAACGGGACGCCCTGCTCACCGCCACGGGAGACACACCATGAGCCTGAAGGACCAATTCGACGCCGCCGTCGCCGATTCCAAGAATCTGCCCGAGCGCCCGGACAACCAGACGTTGCTGAAGCTGTACGCGCTGTTCAAGCAGGCGACCGCGGGCGATGTCGACGGCGACCGCCCCGGCATGACGGACTTCGTCAACCGCGCCAAGTGGGACGCCTGGAAGACCCTCGAAGGCAAGACCAACGACGAGGCGATGCAGGACTACATCGATCTGGTCGAAGGCCTGAAGTAAGCCTTCAAATGCCGGCGCCCGCGCCGGACAGACCACGAGGCCGCCTCGCAAGGGCGGCTTCGTCGTTTCCGGGCGTTCACCTGGATGATCGCTGCTCCCCTCCTCTGAGGGCATCGCGTCACTGGCGCGCCAACTCCGCCCGGCGCTCTTCCTTCGGCAGCTTCGCCAGCCGCTGCACCTCGGCGTAGAAGCGCGGCCAGTCCGCGCCTTGCCGTTCGAAGAGCCGCACGAAGTCCGGCACCAGGTCCGTGTAGCTGCCCTGGATCGCCAGCGCGGGCGTGTTCAGGCCCAGCACCCAACGGTCGAAGCGCGTGTCGCCGTTCCAGCGGTCGCGCTTGATCGCCTCGTAGTCCGCCCTCAGCTTCGCGAAGGCCGCGGCCTTGCCGGCGCGCTTCTCGTCATCGCTCGCCGTGCTCCGGAACACGTCCTGCAACTGCTCCCGCGTCGACTTGAGCAAGACCTGGATCTCGTCCTGTCGGCGGCGCGATCGTTCGTCGTCGCGCAGCGCCTCGGGCCGGTCCTTCAGCCACCGCCCCACGCCGATCTGCTCGACGGCCGTCGCGAAACTCTCGTTGAACGCGGTGTCGTCGCTGGCGTACGCGACCTGATGGGCCAGTTCGTGGAAGATCATCCGAGCCAGCTGCGCCTCCGGGTAGCGGATGAAGGTGTTCAGCAGCGGATCGCCGCCCAGCCAGTTGCTCCAGCCCAGCGACGAATACGCCGGCACGCCGTAGACGTAGGGCTCCAGCCCCTCCTGGCGGAGTTCCTGGGCCAGCTCGCGCGCGTCGTGCGGATCGAAGTAGCCGCGGTACCCGGCGCAACCCATGATCGGATAACACCAGGTCTTGAGCTGCAGGCTCAGCTCCGGCGTCGCGACGACGTTCCACACCGCCGAGCCGCGCTTCAGATCGGCGTAGCGGCGGTAGCTGTCGTTGTCCGGCAGCTTCAGCTCCGAGGAGGCGTAGTCGCGCAGGGACTTCGACAGCTCCAGCTGCTGGCGTACGTCGGGATCGAGGTCCGGCTGACCCAGCCAGTCGTCGACCGGCTTGGCCGATCGCACCAGCGACAGATGGCCCGACAGCGACTGCCCGTAATACGACAGCTGGGCGCAGCCGCCCAGCGCCGTCATCGCCAGCAGCAGCGGCGCGGCCAGCAGGATCAGGAGCAGCCGTCGTGCGCGCTTGGTCATCCCGCCGACACCTCGACCAGGCAGTCGTAGAAGCACGGCGCGCGACCCAGGTCGGTGAGCCGCTGGTGCGTGACCTCGTTGACGTTGCGCCCGTCCGCGCCCAGCTTGCGCCACCAGATGCCCAGGCCGTGGACGACGCCCTCGCGCGCCCGGGCGCTCACGTCCAGCCGGCAGGCGTAGCTGCCGCGATCGTTGAACACGCGCACCAGCTGGCCATCGGCAAGTCCTCGCGCGGCCGCGTCGCCGGCGCTCATCTCGAGCACCTGCTCGCCCTCGATGTCGCGCAGGCTCTTCACGTTCACGAAGGTGCTGTTCAGATGATGGCGCGCCGGCGGCGAGATCATCGCCAGCGGATAGCGCGCCGCCAGTGCCGGATCGCTCGTGCGGCTTTCGTAGTTGGGCACATAGTCCGCGCCGCGCGCATCGGCCTTGCCGGTCGCCGACGGGAAGCCGCCCTCGGCGAACGGGGCCTCCGCCAGCGGCAGCTTGAACCAGCCGCGTTCGCGCAGTTGCACCAGATCGACGTCGTCGCGGAAGGCCTGGCGCAGCAACGCCTCGTCGTCTTCGTGGAAGGCGGCCTCGTCGAAGCCCATCGCCGCCGCCAGGTCCCGGAAGATCCGCGTGTTCGGACGCGCCTCGCCGACCGGCGCGATCGCCGGCTCGTTGAGCAGCACGTCCGTGTGGCCGTAGCTGGTATGGATGTCGAGGTGCTCCATCTGCGTCGTCGCCGGCAGCACGTAGTCGGCCAGGTCGGCCGTGTCCGTCATGAAGTGCTCCAGCACCACCGTCAGCAGATCCTCGCGCTGGAAGCCCGCCACCACCTTGGGCGACTCCGGCGCCACCGCGACCGGGTTGCTGTTGTAGACGATCAGCGCCTCGACCTTCGGGCCGAACGCGGGCGAGGCCTCGCGCAGCAGGTCGTCGCCGATGGTGCTCATGTTGATCGTCCGCGACGGCCGGCCGGCGCGCAGGTCCGGGCGCTCCAGCGCCGGGTTCTTGAACGGCGCGAACCAGCCCGAACTCGACAGCAGCAGTCCCCCCGCCCGATGGCGCCAGGCGCCGGTCAGGCACGGCAGCAGCGCGATCAGGCGCACCGCGTTGCCGCCGCCGCGCACGCGCTGCATGCCGTAGTTCAGCCGGATCGCGGCCGGCGCCATCGTCCCGTAGTCCCGGGCCAGGCCGCGGACCTCGTCCGCGGTGAGCCCGCATTCGGCCGCCGTTCGTTCGGGCGTCCACGCGAGCGCGCGGTCGCGCAGTTCGTCCCAGCCGTCCACATGCCGGAAGAGGTAGTCGTGATCGAGCCAGTCGTTGGCGATCAGCTCGTGCATCAGCCCCAGCGCCAGCGCGCCGTCCGTGCCCGGCAGCAGCGCCAGGTGCTGATGGCACTTGTCGGCGGTTTCGGTCTTGCGCGGATCGATGCAGACCAGCTTCGCGCCGGCGCGCTTGGCCTGGTTCGCGAAGGTCCAGAAATGCAGGTTGGACGCGATCGAGTTGCTGCCCCAGATCACGATGAGCCGGGATTCCGCGAAGTGCGGCAGGTGCATGCCGACCTTGTGCCCGTAGGTGGCCGCCAGCCCCGCGCCGCCCGCCGACGCGCAGATCGTGCGGTCGAGGCAGGAGGCGCCCAGCCGGTTGAAGAAGCGCCCCGCCATGGCCTCGCCCTGCAGCATGCCCATCGTGCCGGCATAGCTGTAGGGCAGGATCGCCTGCGGATCGCGCGCTGCGACGGCCTTCAGCCGGCCGGCGATCTCGGCGATCGCCTGGTCCCAGCCGATGCGCTCGAAGCGCGGCGGCTCGTGCTTGGCGCTGACGCGCTTGAGCGGGTGCAGCACCCGCTCCTCGTGATAGGTGCGTTCGGGGTACCGCGACACCTTCGTGCACAGCGCGCCGTGGGTGCTCGGATGCTCGGGCTGGCCCTGGACCTTCACCACCTTGCCGTCTTCGACCGTGATGCGCAGCGCGCAGGTGTCCGGGCAATCGTGCGGACAGGCGCCCTTGACGACACGCGTGCCGCGGTCGGCGGCCAGCAACGGGAGGGCGTGTGGCGGGAGGTTCACGGCGGGTTCAGAGGGCACGGACGACATGCGTCAACTATTGCACAGGCGCCACACCCTTGCGATTTCTTACCCGAGAGAGCGACAACGCTGGACACACGAACCGCTAAGCTCACAGACCAGGAGGCCGAAATAGGTCGTGTCGAGCCTCCTGGCGCCGCCTGCCCTCCGGCGGACGCCACAATATCAATTCGTACCCCTCTGGGAGTCCCCTTTGGATCGCCGTCAACTTCTCGCCTCCGCCAGCGCCCTGGGCGCGCTCGCCACCCTGCCGATCCCGTCGGCCGTCCGCGCCCAAGGCAAACGACTGGTGCTGGGCCAGTCGGTTCCGCTGACCGGCGCCGCGGCCCAGCTGGGCCTCCAGATGCAGGCCGGCGCCAAGCTGTTCTTCGACGCCCAGAACGCCGCAGGCGGCATCAACGGCACCATCATCGAACTGCGCACGCTGGACGACGGCTACGAGCCCGACCGCGCGAAGGCCAACACCGAGAAGCTGATCGCCGACGACGTGTTCGCGCTGTTCGGCTACGTCGGCACGCCGACCTCGCTGGCCGCGCTGCCGCTGGTCAACCAGGCCAAGATCCCCTTCGTCGCCCCGTTCACCGGCGCCGAGGCGCTGCGCGACCCGTTCAGCCCGTGGGTCTACCACGTGCGGGCGTCGTACTACGACGAGACCGCCCTGATCGTGAAGCAGCTGACCCAGCTGGGCCTGATGCGCATCTCGGTCTTCCACCAGAACGACGCCTACGGCAAGGCCGGCATGGACGGCGTGCTGCGCGCGATGAAGCCGCTGGCGCTGCAGCCGCAGGCCACCTCCACCGTCGAGCGCAACAGCGTCGACGTCGCCAAGGCGGTCAAGGATCTGGTGCAGAGCGGCTCGCCGCCCGAGGCCATCGTCATGATCAGCGCCTACAAGAGCTGCGCCGCCTTCATCCGCGCCGCGCGCAAGGCCGGCTACGGCGGCGTGTTCTACAACGTGTCCTTCGTCGGCACGCAGTCGCTGCTGGACGAGCTCGGCAAGGACGCGGTCGGCGTGGTCGTCAGCCAGGTCATGCCCTACCCGTTCGGCTCGCAGGTCGGCGTGGTCCACGACTACCAGCAGGCCGCCACCAAGGCCGGCCAGAAGTTCAACTACACCGCCATCGAGGGCTACATCGGCGCCAAGGTCATCAGCGAAGGCATCCGACGCATGACCCGCCCGACCCGCGACGGCCTGGTCGCGGCGCTCGACACGCTGTCGAACTACAACGTCGGCGGCTTCAACGTGAACTTCCGTCCCAACAAGCATGTCGGCTCGACCTTCGTCGAGATGACGATGCTGACCAACGACGGTCGCGTGAAGCGCTGACCGGCCCGCGGGTACACTGGTCCGACCACAGCGGCGCCGCCCTGAGCGGCGCCGCGGCCTTTCTGGCCCGCGGCAAGCCCGACGCGCTGTCGCGACGACATCGGAGTGCCCGCACATGAAGCTGATCGAACCCATCCTGGCCGACGCCCCGGCCATCGCCAAGCTGCGACGCGACCTGCACGCGCATCCGGAGCTCTGCTTCCACGAGGACCGCACCGCCGACGTGGTCGCGAAAGCCCTGACCGACTGGGGCATCGAGGTCCACCGCGGCCTGGGCAAGACCGGCGTGGTCGGCATCATCAAAGGCCGCGACGGCGGGGCCAGCGGCCGCACGCTGGGCCTGCGCGCCGACATCGACGCGCTCCCGATCACGGAGCACAACACCTTCGCCCACGCCAGCAGGCACCCCGGCAAGATGCACGCGTGCGGCCACGACGGCCACACCGCGATGCTGCTGGCCGGCGCCAAGCACCTGGCGGCGCAGCGCGACTTCGACGGCACCGTCTACGTCGTGTTCCAGCCGGCGGAGGAAGGCGGCGGCGGCGCCCGCGAAATGATCAAGGACGGCCTGTTCACGAAATTCCCGATGGAGGCCATGTTCGGCATCCACAACTGGCCGGGCATGGCTGCGGGGCAGTTCGCGCTCAAGAGCGGACCGGTCTTCGCGTCGAGCAACGAGTTCAGGGTCCGCATCAAGGGCAAGGGCGCGCACGGCGCGATGCCGCACCTGGGCACCGACCCGGTGGTCGTGGCGGCGCACCTGGTGCAGGCCTATCAGACCATCATCACCCGCAACAAGCGGCCGATCGATGCGGGCGTGATCTCGGTGACGATGATCCACGCCGGCGAGGCCACCAACGTCATCCCCGAAAGCTGTGAGCTGCAGGGCACGGTCCGCACCTTCACGCTGGAGACGCTGGACCTGATCGAGCGCCGCATGAAGCAGATCACCGAGGCCACCGGCGTCGCCTTCGAGTGCGAGTGCGAGTTCTCCTTCCACCGCAACTACCCGCCGACGATCAACCACCCCGCCGAGACCGAATTCGTCCGCGGCGTGCTGACCGAGATGCTGGGCGCGCCCAACGTGCAGGAGTTCGAGCCCACCATGGGGGCGGAGGACTTCAGCTACTACCTGCAGTCGGTGCCGGGCTGCTACTTCCTCATCGGCAACGGCGACGGCAGCCACCGCGAGGGCGGCCACGGCCTCGGGCCCTGCATGCTGCACAACCCGAGCTACGACTTCAACGACGAGCTGATCCCGCTGGGCGGTTCGATGTGGGCGCGCCTGGTCGACGCGTGGTTCAAGCAACCCCGGCCCGTCAAGGCCTGAGCGCCGAGCACCCTTGCCGCCGACCACGCCCAGCAGCCAACGTCCAGCAGCCAACGTCCAGCAGCCAACGTCCAGCCTACCGCCCGATGACCAGCACGATCGCGCCCGACCAGGAAAAGACCGTTCTCGAAGACACCCACCGCTGGTTGCAGCGGGCGGTGATTGGCCTGAATCTCTGTCCTTTCGCCAAGAGCGTCGAGGTCAACCAGCGGCTGCGCACCGTGGTCAGCGCGGCGCGCACGCCGGAGGACCTGCTCAAGGACCTGGCGCATGAGCTGCTCGCGCTCAACCGCGAGGATCCGGAGGACACCGAAACCACGCTGATCGTCCATCCCTGGGTGCTGAACGACTTCCTGGACTTCAACGACTTCCTCGGCGCCGCCGATGCGCTGGTCGAGGACCTGGACCTGGACGGCGTGCTGCAGGTCGCCAGCTTCCACCCGGACTACCAGTTCGACGGCACGGAGGCGGACGACGTCGACAACTTCAGCAACCGTTCGCCCTACCCCACGCTGCACCTGCTGCGCGAGGAGAGCATCGAGCGCGCCGTCGAGACCATGCCCGACACCGACGCGATCTACGAAGCCAACATCGAGACGCTGCGCCGCATCGGCCGCAAGGGCTGGGACGCGCTGGACGTCGAGGCCAAGCTGCCGCTGGCCCAGCGCACCACGCGCGAGGACTGATGTCCTGATTTGACCGCGACTGGTCCTCCGGCGGCGCGACGGCAATGCCGGTCGGCGGCACGATGACTGCCATCAACCACCCGATGGAGTCCTCGATGACCACCGCCTCGAACACCGCCGCCAACGCGGCCCCCACGACCGCCGTCCTGCTGATCGACGTCCAGGAATCCTTCCGCCATCGTCCCTACTGGGACGAAGCCACCTGGCCGGCCTTCCAGGAGCGCACCAACGCCCTGCTCGACGGCGCCGCCGCTCGCGGGCTGCCGATCATCCGCGTCCTCCACAGCGACGGCCCGGAGACGGCGGACAACCCCTTTTCGCTGGTCAGCGGCCACGTCCGCCCGTTGGATGGCTTGGCCCAGGTCCCCATCGCCGCCGAGTTCCTCAAGCGCCGCCACAGCGCGCTGGTCGGCACCGGCCTGTCGATCTGGCTCACCGAGCACGGCATCCGCCGCCTGATCGTCGCCGGCATCCGCACCGAGCAGTGCTGCGAGACCACCACCCGCCACGCCAGCGACGAGGGCTGGACCGTCGACTACGTGACCGAGGCGACGCACACCTTCCCGATCCCGCACACCAGCGGCGTCGTAGTCTCCGTCGACGACCTCAAGCTGCGCACGGAGGTGGCCCTGCAAGGCCGCTTCGCCGACATCGTGACCGTCGAGCAGGCGCTGGCCCGCGCCGGCTGAGCGCATACTGCGGCGATGTCCGTTTTCGATGCCTCCCGGCCGACCGGCGCCGGAACCCACGCCGAGGTCGCCCCCATCGACGTCTGGATCCTGGTCGAGCGCCACACCCTGCTGCTCGACCTGGCCGGCGCCGCTGAAGCGCTGCGGCTCGCCAACCAGGCGTTGCGGCGACGCGGCGAGCCCGAGGCGTTCCGGCTCAGGTACTGCGCCGCGAGCGAATCCGCGCCCACCTCGGTGGGGCTGACGCTGGCGGCGTTGGAGCCGCTGCCAGCGCTCGGCCTGCGGGATTGGCTCATCCTGAGCGGCCGGCGGCATCCTCACCCGGACGATCCGCCACCGGACACGGCCGATCGCGAGGAAGAACTGCGCATCGAGCGCTGGTTGCATCGGGAAGGCCGCGCGCTCCTGGCCGGCGGTCAGGGCCGGTTGCTGAGCATCTGCGCCGGCGCGCTGCTGGCGGCGCGGGCCGGGCTGCTCGACGGGCGTCGCTGCACCACCCACCACGAGGCGCTCGACGCGCTGCGGGACGCCGCCCCGCGCGCCGACGTGCAGGCCAACCGGGTGTTCGTGCTCGACGGCCCCTTGGCCAGCAGCGCTGGCATCACGGCCGGCATCGACCTGGTCCTGGCGCTCATCGCTGAGCACTGCGGCGAGGCCATTGCCGCCTCTGTCGCACAGGTGATGGTTGTCTACCTGCGCCGCGGCGCGCAGGATCCGGAACTCTCGCCGATGCTTGCGAACCGGCATCACCTGCATCCTGGGCTGCACCGTGTGCAGGACGCGGTCTGTGGCGATCCGCGCGCCGACTGGAGCCTGGCCCGCATGGCCGAGGTTGCCCATGTCACGCCGCGGCACCTCACGCGACTCTTCACCCAGCACGGCGGCACCACGCCGCTCGACTACCTGCGCGCCATCCGTCTCGAACTGGCGCGGCGGGAGCTCCAGCGCGGCACCAGCCCGGCGCAAGCCGCGCTCGCCGCGGGTTTCAGCTCCGACCAGCAACTTCGCCGCACCCGCCGTCGTCTGAGCGCCGACGCCTGACGTCGCCCGCCGAAGATCGACGATCGAATGGCGACGGTCGAATGGCGACGGTCGAAGTACATCGAGACGGCGGAGCCGGTGTCCCTCTGAACGAACCCTGAGCGAAGCGAAGACTGTGAGAGAAGAGGGGCACCGGCTCCGCCGTCTGTGCTCCCTGCGTGCGCCGGGGGGGGCTGGCCCGACGATTGCCGCGGCGCGTCCAGCGCATGTCGACTTAGCACAAACTGCATAAATCCAAGTCAAGCGGGATTCGTGCACTTCTGGTAACTTGCGCGCCCACAGTGAACGAGGAGCGGCATTTGAACGATTGGTTGAAGCGACTGGAGGCCCTGGATCCGGCCCGTCTGGCGGGCATGCGCCGCGGCGTGGAGAAGGAGAGCCTGCGCGCGCAACCGAGCGGCGCGTCGCTGGCGCTGACGCCGCATCCGACGGCGCTGGGTTCTGCGCTCACGCACGAGACTGTCACCACCGACTTCAGCGAATCGCAGCTTGAACTGATCACCGGCGTGCACGCGTCCGCCGAGGACTGCGAACGGCAGCTTACGGAGATCCACCAGGCGGTCTACCGTTGTCTGGGCAACGAACTGATGTGGGCGTCGAGCATGCCCTGCCAACTCCCGGCTGACGAGACCATCCCGATCGGCCGTTACGGCGCCTCCAACATCGGTCGCGCCAAGAGTGTCTACCGCATGGGCCTGGGCCACCGCTACGGGCGGCGCATGCAGACGATCTCCGGCATCCATTACAACTGGTCGATGCCGGGCCTGGACAACGCGGACCACTTTGCGCTGATCCGCAACTTCCGTCGCCACTCCTTCCTGCTGCTGACGCTGTTCGGCGCCTCGCCGGCGCTGTGCGCGAGCTTCGTCGCCGGTCGCGAGCACGGCCTGCAGCCGCTGGTCGACGGCACGCTGCACATGCCGTACGGTACCTCGCTGCGCATGGGGCGGCTCGGCTACCAGAGCGACGCCCAGGCCTCGCTGGCGGTGAGCTACAACAGCATCGACGGCTACGCCGCCTCGCTGCAGGACGCGTTGACGCGTCCCTATCCGGCCTACGAGCAGGTCGGGGTCGTCAATCCGGGCGGCGAGTACAACCAGCTGTCGACGACGCTGCTGCAGATCGAGAACGAGTTCTACGGCACGATCCGCCCCAAGCGCACGATCCGCTCGGGCGAACGCCCCCTGCACGCGCTGCGCGAGCGCGGCGTCGAGTACATCGAGGTCCGCTGCATGGACCTGGACCCGTTCGAGCCGGTCGGCATCGCCGCGGGCACGATGCGCTTCCTGGACCTCTTCCTGCTGCACTGCTGGCTGACCGACAGCCCCAACGACACCCCGGAGGAACTTGGCGCGCTGGCGCGCAACCAGCATCGCACGGCCTCGGCCGGTCGCGAGCCCGGCCTGACGCTGGAGCGCCGCGGCGGCGAGGTGTCGCTGCGCGACTGGGGTCGCGAGCTGTTGGCCGAATTCGCGCCGATCGCCGACAAGGTGGACGCGGCGCTGGGCGGCTCGTCGTACCGCGAGGCCCTCGCGCAGGCGGTCGAGCGCTGGGACGATCCGGATCAGTTGCCTTCGACCCGCGTGCTGGCGGCGATGCGCGCCCAGCACGAGTCGTCGCATCTGGCCTTCGTCGCGGCGCAGTCCGAGCTCTCCCGCCGCCACGTCCTGGAGCAGCCCCTGCCGGACGGCCTGATGACGCGCTTCGACCAGTCGGCGCGTGCCTCGCTGGAGGCGCAGGCCGCGATCGAGGCGGCGGACACGATCGATTTCGAGACCTTCCGGCAGCAGTACCTCGATCCCGCGCAACTGCGCGGGTGAATCCGCCGCGCCGGGCGCTCAGCCCGGCAGCGACGAACTGCGCAGCTCGTCGTGTCGCCTCTGCAGTTCCTGGCGCAGCTTCTTGCGCTCCAACGCCGCGTCCCAGCGGCGTTTCTCGTCCGGCGTCGACGGCGTGCGCGGCGGCACCGCCACGGGGCGGCCGTCCTCGCCCACCGCCACCATCGTGAAGAAGCAGCTGTTGGCGTGGCGCACCACCTGCTCGCGGATGTTCTCGGTGATGACCTTGATGCCGATCTCCATCGACGAGGTGCCCGCGTAGTTCACCGACGCCAGGAAGCTGACCAGCTCGCCGACGTGGATCGGCTGGCGGAACATCACCTGGTCCACCGACAGCGTCACCGTGTAGCGGCCCGCATAGCGGCTGGCGCACGCGTACGCCGCCTGGTCGAGCAGCTTCAGGATGGTGCCGCCGTGCACGTTGCCGGAGAAGTTGGCCATGTCCGGCGTCATCAGCACCGTCATCGTGAGTTGGTGGGAAGGCAGGTCCATGGCGCGGGATCCGGCGTCGGATCGGGGAGTGAGGGAGTGGCCGCCATGGTGCCAGAGTCCGGAGAAGCTGAGGGTCGCGGCGGGCGCGGGGAGCGACTCCCCCTTCTGGCGCTTGCCGCTGACACGGGCCTCGGTTAGGGTGCGCGCAAGGAGATTCCATGGCCCAGGTCCAGCAGCCCAGCATCGTCGACACGCGCGGTGCCCAGATGTTCCCCGCGCTCGGGGTGGCCGACATCGCGCGCGTCGCGCGATTCGGCCGGTTCCGGCGTTATGCCCAAGGCGAATGGGTCGTGCGTGCCGGCGATACGGGCATGGGCATGATCCTCATCCTCAGCGGCGAGATCACGGTGTCGCAACGCGACAGCCTCGGTCATGTGACACCCATCCACCGGCACGGCCCCGGCGGCTTCCTGGGCGAGGTCGGCCAGCTCAGCGGCCGGCCCTCCTTCATCGACGCGATCGCCGAGACCGAGGTCGAGGCGGTCGACGTCAGCCCGCCGCAGCTGCGCGCGCTGCTGATCGGCGAAGCCGACCTGGGCGAACGCCTGACGCGCGCCTTCATCCTGCGCCGCGTCGGCCTGATCGAGGCCGGCGCCAGCGGCGCGACGCTGATCGGCCGCGGCAAGTCCGCGGCGGTGATGCGGCTGCGCAGCTTCCTGGGCCGCAACGGCTACCCGCACCAGCAGCTCGAACCCGACCAGAACGAGGACGCCAAGGCGCTGGCCGACCAGTACATGACCGACGGCGTGCAGATGCTGGTCATCTGCCCCGGGGGCGAGGTGCTGGTCGACCCGACCGACGACGAGGTCGCGCGCTGCATGGGCATCGTCGACATGCGCGAGCGGACCGAGCTCTACGACGTCGCCATCATCGGCGCGGGCCCGGCGGGACTGTCGTCGGCGGTGTATGCGGCCTCGGAGGGCCTGTCGGTGCTGGTGCTGGACTGCCGCTCGTTCGGCGGCCAGGCCGGCGCGAGCTCGCGCATCGAGAACTACCTCGGCTTCCCGACCGGCATCTCCGGCCAGGCGCTGGCGGGGCGGGCCTTCGTCCAGGCCCAGAAGTTCGGCGCGGACATGCTGATTCCCGCCAAGGTCACGCGGATGAGCTGCGAACGGCAGGGCATGGAGGATGAGCTGCACCTGTCGCTCGAAGACGGCCGCAAGGTGCGCGCGCGCACCGCGGTGATCGCCACCGGCGCGCGCTACCGCCGGCCCGAGATCGACGCGCTGACCCGCTTCGAAGGTCGGGGCGTCTGGTACTGGGCCTCGCCGATCGAGGCCCGCATCTGCAGCCGGCAGACGGTGGTCATCGTCGGCGGCGGGAACTCGGCGGGACAGGCGGCGGTGTTCCTCGCGAACCACGCGGCCAAGGTCATCATGCTGATCCGCGGCCCCGGTCTGGCGGCGACGATGTCGCGCTACCTGATCGACCGCATCCAGGGCACCGCCAACATCGAGCTGCAGCCGCACCAGGAACTCAAGGCGCTCGAGGGAGGCGACTCGCTCGAAGCCGTGAGCTGGCGCGACCGCCGCAACGGTCAGGAACGCAGACTGGCGCTGCAGCACCTGTTCATGTTCATCGGCGCCGAACCGGAAACCGGCGTGATCGCCGAATGCGGACTGGAACTGGACCAGGCCGGCTTCATCATCACGGGCCGCGCCTGCGCCTGCCCGCTGTCCGATTACAAGCCCGAGCCGCTGGAGTCGAGCATTCCCGGCGTGTTCGCGGTCGGCGACGTGCGTTCGGGCTCGGTGAAGCGCGTCGGCGGCGCGATCGGCGAAGGCGCCCAGGTCGTCGCCAGCATCCACCAGTACCTGGCCCGCCAGGATGCGGCGCGCGCCGAACGCCTCAGTCCCGCCGCCGTGGCCCGCGTCCCGGTCTGAGCCCGGGGGCTCACGCCCCCGTGTCCTCTTCCTGTTCCTCTTCGTCTCGCCGCCCCGCCTCGCCGGGGCGGCAGCGCTTTCAACGCCTCCCTGATCTGTGGCTCTCCCTTTCACCCGGCACAGCGCTTCGCCATAGAATGCGAATCGTTGTTATTTGCAAACTGGGCGCCGTCAGATGCTGTCTTCCGAATCCCGCCGTCTCTGGACCTGGCCGATCGCGCTGGGTGTGCTGAGCACTTCCGGCCTGCTGACCGCGCTCGTGTCCGACGACTGGGGCGACGCCTGGTCCTGGGTCGGCCTGGGCGTGCCGGTGGCGGTCATCGCCTGGTACGCCTGGCGTCCCCAGACGGCGCGCTGAACGCCGCGCCGCTTTCATCGCCATCTCGTCACCGTGTCGTCGCCGTGTCGTCGCCGTTTCGTCGCCATGTGGCAGCCGCGTCCCATCCGCTTCCCAGCCGTTTTCTCTTTCCAGAAGAAGTCCCGCAAGGTCCCCGCCCCATGAATTCCCCTTCCCTGCGCCCGTTGGCGCTCGCCATCGCCCTCGGTCTGTCCGGTCTCGCCGCACCTGTCGCCATCGCGCAGGACGCCGCCCAATCGAAGGACGCGAACAAGGACGAGGCCAAGGACGGCGGCCCGTCCCAGCTGCCGGCCGTGACCGTCAGCGCCACCGCGGACAAGCAGGGCCTGTCCAAGGCCTATGCCGGCGGCCAGGTCGCGCGCGGCGGCCGCGCCGGGATCCTGGGCACCAAGGACAACATGGAGACGCCGTTCTCCATCACCGCCTACACCAACGAACTGATCCAGGACCGCCAGGCCAAGAGCGTCGCCGAGGTGCTGCAGAACGACCCCGGCGTGCGCGCGGCCCGCGGCTTCGGCAACTTCCAGGAGGCCTACTTCATCCGCGGCTTCATCCTGAGTTCGGACGACGTCGCCTACAACGGCCTCTACAGCCTGCTGCCGCGTCAGTACATCGCGTCGGAGCTGTTCGAGCGGGTCGAGGTGCTGCGCGGCGCCTCCGCCTTCCTGATGGGCGCCAGTCCCGGCGGCAGCGGCATCGGCGGCAACATCAGCCTGCTGCCCAAGCGGGCGCCGGCCGAGCCGCTGACGCGCCTGACGGTGAATGCGGGCAGCGGCGGCTCGGGTGGCGCGGCGCTCGACGTGGCGCGACGCTTCGGTCCCGACAACGCGACCGGCGTGCGCTTCAACGCCGCCTACCGCGACGGCGGCACCGCCGTCGATGA
This sequence comes from Mitsuaria sp. CC2, assembly GCF_048957715.1. Classification (NCBI taxonomy): domain Bacteria; kingdom Pseudomonadati; phylum Pseudomonadota; class Betaproteobacteria; order Burkholderiales; family Sphaerotilaceae; genus Roseateles; species Mitsuaria sp. CC2. Next base: position 48,879 of record NZ_JARVXN010000038.1, read on the forward strand.
CGAGAAGGCCAAGACCAGCGTGGTCGCCGTGGGCCTGGACTGGCGCAGCCGCGACGTCCGCCTGAGCGCCGACCTCGGCTGGCAGGACAACCAGCTCACCCGCACGCGCCCGAGCGTCACCGTGCAAGGCCTGTCGGCGATGCCGTCGGTGCCGGACAACAAGGCCAACTTCGCGCAGCCGTGGACCTTCTCCAACGAGCGCGACACCTTCGGCACGCTGCGCGGCGAGTGGGACCTGACCGGCACCGTCACCGCCTGGGCCGCCTACGGCGCCCGCCGCAGCAAGGAAGAGAACCGCCTGGCCGGCCTGACCGTCACCAACGCCACCACCGGCGCGGGCACCTACTACCGCTTCGACAACGGCCGCAAGGACAGCGTCGACACCGCCGAAGCCGGCGTGCGCGGCAAGTTCCGCACCGGTGCGGTCGGCCACGAGTGGGTGGTCTCCGCCTCGATCTTCTCGCTGGACACCAAGAACGGCTACGCGATGGACTTCGGCAACCTGCTGCCGACCAACCTCTACAGCCCGACCTCCGATCCGCTGCCGGTCTTCTCGCCCGGCGTCTATATCGGCAACAGCGTGGACGATCCGCGCCTGAACACCCGCGTGCGCAACCGCAGTGTCGCCGTCGGCGACACGCTGTCGATGTTCGACGACACCTTCCTGCTGACGCTCGGCCTGCGCCATCAGACGCTCAAGCAGGACAGCATCTCGCCGCGCGTGCAGTGGAACTTCAACGGCGCGGACTTCGGCACGCCGGGCGGCGTGGTCACGACCTACGACCAGAGCAGGACCAGCCCGGTCGTCGGCGCGGTCTACCGTTTCACGAAGCAGCTGTCGGTCTACGGCAACTACATCGAGGGCCTGAACAAGGGTGACAGCCTGGCCGCGCAGGACGGCCTGCCGGCGCGCGACCTGGCGCCCTACCAGTCCAAGCAGAAGGAAGTCGGCGTCAAGTACGACGGCGGCCGGCTGGGATTCGGCGCCGCGTACTTCACGACGGACAAGCCACGCGCGGTGTTGGCGCAGAACGTGGCGCAGGGCGAGGACCGCCATCGCGGCATCGAGCTGAACGCCTTCGGCGAAGCCACGCGCGACCTGAAGGTCCTGGGCGGCCTGACCTGGCTGGACGCCAAGCAGCACGGCACCGGCCTGGCCGACACCGAGGGCAAGTACACGCTGGGCATCCCGCGCCTCCAGGCCAACCTCGGCACGGAGTGGGAAGTCCGCGCGCTGCAGGGTCTGGCGGTCGACGCGCGCGTGGTGCACACGGGCAAGTCCTACGCCGACAGCGCCAACACGCTGCGTGTGCCGGCCTGGACGCGCCTGGACGCCGGCGCGCGCTACCTGTTCGAAGTCCAGGGCACGCTGCTGACGCTGCGCGCGCGGATCGACAACGTCACCAACCGCAAATACTGGGCCTCGGCCGGCGGCTACCCCGACCAGAGCTACCTGGTGGTCGGCCAGCCGCGCAGCTTCAACCTGAGCCTGGCGGCGGACTTCTGAGGACACGACGATGCTGAGTTCGCGCGCCATCCGGGTCTGGACCTGGCTCCACAAGTGGACCAGCCTGGTCTGCACGCTGTTCATGCTGCTGCTGTGCCTGACCGGGCTGCCGCTGATCTTCCATCACGAGATCGGTCACCTGCTCGGGGACGAGATCGAGGCGCCCGAGCTGCCCGCCGCGATGGACAAGCAGCGCGTGTCGCTGGACGTGATGGCCAAGGCGGCCAACGCGGTGCATCCGACGATGGTGATCCAGTTCGCCGGCGAGAACGAGGACGACCCGCGCCTGTGGTGGTTCACGCTCGCGCCGACGCCGGAGCCGACCGACCAGTTCAAGTCGGTCGCCGTCGACGCGCGCACCGGCCTGGCGGTGCGCGAGTACCGCATCGGCGAAGGCTTCATGGACCTGATGTTCCGGCTGCACGTGGACATGTTCGCGGGCCTGCCGGGCAAGCTTTTCCTCGGGCTGATGGGCCTGCTGCTGCTGATCGCGCTGGTCAGCGGCGTGGTGCTGTACGCGCCTTTCATGCGCAAGCTCGACTTCGGCGCGGTGCGCAAGGACCGCTCGACGCGGGTGAAGTGGCTGGACCTGCACAACCTGATCGGCATCGTCACGCTGGTGTGGTGCTTCGTCGTCGGCGCGACCGGGATGATCAACACCTGGGCGGAGCTGCTGGTGCAGTACTGGCAGTACGACAAGATCACCGCGCTGCTGGTGCCTTACAAGGACCAGCCGCTGCTGACGGTCGCCGAACGCGCGCCGCTGCAGGACTCGATGGACACGGCGATGCAGGTCGGCGCGCAGCGCAAGGTCTCGTTCATCGCGTTCCCGGGGACCTCGTTCTCCAGCCCCCACCACAACACCTTCTTCCTGAAGGGCACGACGCCGCTGACCTCCAAGCTGCTGCAGCCGCTGCTGATCGACGCGAAGACCTCGCGGCTGACGGCCGCGCCGGAACTGCCGTGGTACCTGACGGCGCTGCTGGTGTCGCAACCGCTGCACTTCGGCGACTACGGCGGCATGCCGATGAAGATCCTGTGGGCGCTGCTGGACGTGGCGACCATCGTGGTCCTCGGCAGCGGCCTCTACCTGTGGCTGCGCAAGCCGCAGGGCGCCAGGAAGGCCAGCAAGGGCGCCGAACCCGACGACGCCAAGCATCCCGAAACCGCGGCCGCCTGATCGCCAGTCCGCACGATCACACTCACCGCACATGCCTGATTCGAACAAGCCCGACTCCCCCAAGCACCAGATCGAGAGCCTGCAGTCCAGCGGCCTGAAGGCCACGCTGCCCCGCATCAAGGTGCTGCAGATCTTCGAGCAGTCGGACCAGCGCCACCTCAGCGCCGAGGACGTCTACCGCCAGTTGCTGCTGGACGGCGCGGACATCGGCCTGGCGACGGTGTACCGGGTGCTGATGCAGTTCGTCGAGGCGGGCCTGCTGGCGCGCCAGCACTTCGAATCCGGCAAGGCCGTGTTCGAGCTCAATTCCGCGCAGCACCATGACCACATGGTGTGCCTGGCCTGCGGCCGGGTGGAGGAGTTCTACGACGCCGGCATCGAGCAGCGCCAGCGCGAGATCGCCGAGGAGCGGGGCTACGAACTGGTCGAGCACGCGCTCGCGCTGTACGGGCTGTGCTCGAACCCGGAATGCCGGGCCAAACGCAACCGTTGAAGCAACCGTTGAAGCAATCGCTGAATCCGACGGGGGCGGGTCGGAAGACCGTGGCGGGACGCGCACAATCCGGCGCTTCCCTGTTGATCACTGTATGGGCATACAGTATATTTCACTCCATCGCAGCCAACCCGGCTGCAGCAGGAGATGGTCATGCAGATGCTCAAGCAAACGGTCTGGTCTTCGTTGAACAACGCGGATGCCTGGGTGGTCTGCATCGGCGTCATGTCCTGCCTCGGACTGGCGACGGGCTTGCTGGGTTGAGAGCTTAGCTCAGCCTGGCGAACCCTTCGCCTCCAGTGTTCCGTTCGCGGAGCCAGGGTCCCCTCCCGAGGGGACCTTTGTTTTCAGTGCCTTTCAGTTCTCAACGCTTTTGTCCGCTCGACTTGAGCAACGCCTGACCCCGGTCCTGGACGTTGCTCAAGCGGCGGACTTTTTTTGTCCGCTCCTTCCGTCCTGTGCCGCCTGTCCGTCCTTCACGAAGTCGACGAAGGCGCGCAACGGCGCGGGCAGGTAGCGCCGGCCTGGGTAGTAGAGGAACGGACCGCTGAAGGACACCCACCAGTCCTCGAGTACCGGCACAAGCGCGCCGCTGTCGAGCTGCGGTCGCACCCAATCCTCGAAGGTCTGGATGACGCCGCCACCCGCGACCGCCACGTCGATCGCCAGGTCCAGGCCGCCGCCCAGGCGCACGATCATCGGACCGTCGGGATCGACGGTGACGACTTCGCCTTCGCGCTGGAATTCGTAGGCGGGCATCGTTCCGCTCGGGAAGCGGCCTCTCAGGCAGCGGTGGGCGAGCAGGTCACGCGGATGTGCCGGCTGGCCGTGCTCGGCGAGGTAGGCCGGCGACGCCGCCGTGGCCACGCGCTGCGTCCGCGGGCCGATGGGCACCGCGATCATGTCCTGCTCCAGCCGCTCCTCATAGCGGATGCCGGCGTCGCAGCCGGCGGCGAGCACGTCGACGAAGCTCTCCTCGACGGTGATGTCGAGCTTGATGTCCGGATACGCCTTCAGGAATGCCGGGACGATCTTGGGCAGCACGAGCCGCGCGGCACTCGCCGACACATTGAGCCGCAGAGTACCGGCCGGCCGCTCGCGGAAACCGTTGACGACGTCCAGCGCCGCCTCGACCTCGCCCAGTGCCGGTCCGAGTCGGTCCAGCAGGCGCGCACCGGCCTCCGTCGGCGCGACGCTGCGGGTGCTCCGATGCAGCAGCCGGACGCCGAGCTTCGTCTCCAGCCGCCGCACCGCCTCGCTCAGTCCTGACGGGCTCATGCCCGACTGCCGAGAAGCCTCCCGGAAGCCGCCGGATCGCGCCACGGCAAGGAACGCCGACAGATCGCCCAATTCCATCTCACTGTCCTTGATTTCGCACAGCCCGTGCGGATTCGATCCCCTTATCGTACGACCGACCGTTGCCTACAGTCCTTCCACGACGTCGCCGACCTCCCAGAATTCAACTTGAAGGACATCCCATGAGCAGCACTTCCCCCCGCCCCCTTGCGCAGGCCGGCACGTTCAAGCTGGGCAGCCGCACGGTGACCCGCATCGGCTACGGCGCGATGCAACTGGCCGGACCCGGGGTCTTCGGGCCGCCGAAGGACCGCGCCGCCGCCGTCGCCGTGCTGCGAGAAGCCGTCGCGCTCGGCGTCGATCACATCGACACCAGCGATTTCTACGGGCCGCACGTCACCAACCAGATCATTCGCGAAGCGCTCCACCCGTACCGCGACGGCCTGACGATCGTCACCAAGGTCGGTGCCCGGCGCGGCGAGGACGCCTCCTGGCAACCCGCGCAGTCGGCCGAAGCGCTGACGCAGCAGGTCCACGACAACCTCCGGAACCTCGGTCTGGACGTGCTCGACGTGGTGAACCTGCGCAGCATGATCGACGTGCACGGCCCGGCGGAAGGCTCGCTGGAACCTCAGCTGACCGCGCTGGCGAAGCTGCAGGCGTCAGGTCTGATCCGCCACATCGGCCTGAGCAATGTGACGTCGCGTCAGGTGGCCGATGCGCGCAAGATCGTCGACATCGTCTGCGTGCAGAACCAGTACAACCTCGCGCATCGCAACGATGATGCATTGCTCGACCAGTTGGCTGGAGACGGCATCGCCTTCGTCCCGTTCTTCCCGCTCGGCGGCTTCTCGCCGCTGCAGTCGGACTCGCTGTCGACAGTCGCGACCGAGCTGGGCGCGACAGCCATGCAAGTGGCGCTCGCCTGGCTGCTGCAGCGCTCGCCGAACCTGGTGCTCATCCCGGGCACGTCGTCGGTCGATCATCTGCGGCAGAACCTGCAGGCGGCCGCACTGACGCTGCCCGCCGACGCCGTCCGCCGGCTCGATGCGATGAGCCCCGCCAGCGGCCACTGAGACTGCCATCGCCAAGCGCGGGCTCTCCGCACCGCATGGGGCATCGCGTCCGCGAACCCCAAGCAGTACTCCGGCCCCACAGAGACCGGAGCGTTCACGTCTGCTCAGAGCGGAGTCAGTACCGGCTCATTCGCTTCCCAACGCCGGGCGTTCTCGAGGAACAGGTCGACAGTGGCCTGCACGGACTCGGGCGACCAGCCCGCGATGTGCGGCGTGAGGATCACGTTCGGGAAACCGAGCAGCGCCTCCGGCGGCTTGGGCTCGGATTCGTAGACGTCGAGCGCGGCGCCGCCGAGTTCGCCGGCCGCCAGGGCCGCGGCCAGCGCCGCCGTGTCGATCAGGCTGCCGCGGGCGATGTTGACGACGTGGCCCTGCGGGCCGAGCGCCTTCAGGACCTCGGCGTTGACGATGTGTCTGGTGGTCGGGCCGCCCGGCGCGGCGACGATGAAGAAGTCCGCCCAGTGCGCCAGGTCGAGCGCAGAGCCGAAGTACTGGCAGCCCTGCGAGTCGTTGCGCTCGCGGCGGTTGTGATAACCGACCTCCATGTCGAAGGCCAGGGCGCGTCTGGCGATGCGCAGTCCGATCGTGCCCATGCCGAGGATGCCCAGCTTGCGCCCGTTGACGCTGGGGCGCAGCGGCAGCGCGTCGCGCCAGAGCCCGGCGCGCAATGCCTGCTCCTGCTGCGGCAGGGCGCGCACGGAAGCGAGCAGCAGCGCCATCGCATGATCGGCGACGCACGAATCGTTGGTGCCCGCGCCGTTCCACAGCGTGAGGCCGCGCGCCTTGGCGGCGGCGAGGTCGATGGCCTCGTAGCCCGCGCCTTGAGCGGCGGCGACGCGCAGCTTCGGCATCGCTTCCATCTCGTCGGCGCGAAGGCCGACGGCGCCGATGGTGAGGACGATCTCGATGTCGGCGCCGTGCGCGGCGACCGCCTTCGCGCGGGTTTCGGGCGTCGGCGCGTAGATCACGTCATAACGCGCGCGGAACTGCGACAGATGCGCTTCCGCCGTCGGCATCAGGACGAGGAGTCGGCGGGGAGCACCGGACGAGGGGCTGGCGGACGAAGGGTTGGCGGACACGGCGACCTCAGGGAGTCAGGGAGTTCGCCGTCGATGATAGGAGCGCGCCTCCACGCAAACCTCCGAGCGCGGACGCGTTTCGCACGTCGGCATGGCGTCCTGAATCACCTCGGGAGATGCGCATGGGTTGAACTCTTGTCGGATCGGCACGCATCGGACCATCCGGGATCGCTCAGCGCCGTTCAGGGCCGTTCGCCGCGCGACATCCGTGCGTCGATCTCCGCCAGCGCCTTCGGCAGCTGCGCGACCGAATCGATCACCAGATGCGCGCCCGAGGCAGTCAGTCGCTGCGTGGCGGCAGCGCGCTTCGCGGCGACCTCGGCATCCGGCAGCGCCTGGAGCTGTTCCAGCGTCAGGCCCGTCTCATTGCCCGACAGGCTCAACCCGACGGTCCACATGCCGGCGCGGCGGCCTTCCTCGATGCCCGGCGTCGTGTCGTCGACCTTCACGCAGGCGCGCACATCGCCGATGCCCAGCGCCAGCACGTTCGCCAACGCCATGAAGGGGCCCGGTCGCCCCCCCGCGGCCAACTCGTCGCCGGCGACGACGTGATCCGCCACGATGCCATCGGCCAACGCCTGTGGCAGCAGCACGTCCAGCACCTGGCGCGGATAGCCCGAGCAGGAACCGATCTTCAGCCCCGCGCGGCGCAGCGCGGCCAGCATCTCGACCGCACCGGGAATCGGCTGCGAGTAGCGCCCCACCTTCTCGATCTGCATCGGCATGAAGCGCTCGTAGATCGCGTCGATGTCGGACGCGGTCGACGGGCGGCCGAAGCGCGCCTGCCATTGCGCCTGCAGCGAGGCGTCGTCGAGCAGCGTGCGGATGTGATCGCGCTTGGACAGGCCCATCGGCCCGCGCGCCTCGGCCAGCGTCAGCGTGATGCCGAAGGTAGCGAACGCGTCGACGAAGATCTGCGTCGGCGCCAGCGAGCCGTGGTCGACCAGCGTGCCGGCCCAGTCGAAGATGACTGCCTGGAGATGGGGATAAAGCGTGTTCATGCGTAGGCCTTGATGAAGTTGCGGCCGCGCGGACCGCGCAGCGCCTGTTCGACGCGCGCGTCCCAGTCGGCGGGCGCGATGCCGTAGTCGGCGGGATCGGTGGAGACGCCGAGCGCGGCGAGGAAGCGTTCCAGCGCGGTGACCGCGCCGTCGGCGTCGGCCGCGTCGAAGATCGCCAGCAGCTGCGCATCCAGCGCCGCGTCGCGGCCGAAGGCCAGCCGCATCACGCGTGGCAGGCTGAACGAACACGCGATGCCGTGCGCGGTGCCGTGCGTCAGCGTGATGTCGTAGGACAGCGAGTGGGCCAGTGCCGTCTTCGTGTTGGAGAAGGCCATGCCCGCCTGCAGCGCGGCGACCGCCAGCGCCTCACGCAGGTCCAGGCGGCGCGGCTCCCGCAGCAGCGCGGGCAGCGTGGCGACGATGGCGCGCGCGGCGCTCGCCGCGAGGCTGGCCGACACCGGATTGCGGTGCACGTTCCACAGCGATTCCAGCGCATGGGACAGCGCGTCCAGGCCGCTGGCCAGCGTGGCGCCCGCGGGCAGGCTGACCATCAGCGACGGGTCGACGATCGCGGCTTCCGGCCAGGTCCACGGCAGGTGCAGCGAATGCTTGCGCGAGCGCCCGGCATCCCACAGCGTGGCCCACGGCGTGACCTCGCTGCCGGTGCCGGCGGTCGTCGGGATCGCGATCAGCGCGCGATGCGGACCGTCCACCGGCAGCGGCGCCGCCTTCGGATCGACCAGGTGATCGAGCAGTTCGTCAAAGCGGCCCGACGGTGTGGCGGTGAGCATCGCCTTCGCCGCGTCGATGCTGCTGCCGCCGCCCAGCGCGATCACGCAACGCGCGCTGCCGTGGTCGCGCCACAGGCGCTCGTACAGCGGCGCGAGCCAGCGGACATCGGGATTCGGGGAAATGTCGGTCTCCACCGCCACCAGGCGGTCGCCCAGCATCGCCCTCACCCGCCCGACCAGCCCCAGCGGCTCCGCCTCGGGAAAGGCGATCAGCAGCGCATCGCGCCCGCCGACCAGGCCGGGCAGCAGCTCCAGCGCGCCGATCCCGGCCCGCACGTCGACCGGGTTGTGAAACTTCCAGACCTTCACGTCGTTGTCCTCGTCGTCTCTCGTTGGGTGCTCGTTGGTTACTCGTCGCGTACTCGTCGGGTACTCGTCGGGTTCTCGTCGGGTTCTCGTTGCCGGCGCACCGCCGGGATCAGTGCCGGCCGCTGTCCTGGATGGCTCGGCGCAACTGGCTCGACACGAAGTCCGCGGCGACCACCATCACGGTGATCACGATGATGCAGGTCGCGGTCTCGGGGTACTTGAACAGCTTGAGGCTGCCCACGAGCTCGAAACCCAGCCCGCCCGCGCCGACCATGCCGAGCACCGTCGCCGAGCGCAGGTTGACCTCGAAGCGGTACAGCACGACGGCGATCCACGCGGTCACCACCTGCGGCAGCACGCCGAAGACGATCACCTGCAGCGGCCGGGCGCCGGTGGCGCGCAGCGCCTCGAGCGGGCCCTGGTCGATCTCCTCGATCGCCTCGGCGAAGAACTTGCCCAGCATCCCCGCGCCGTGCACCGCGAGCGCCAGCACGCCGGGGAACGGCCCCAGTCCCACCGCCGACACGAAGACCAGCGCCAGGATCAGTTCGTTGATGCTGCGCGTCACGTTCAGGCCCTGCCGCGTGAGCTGGTACAGCCAGCGCGGCCCCTGCAGGTTGCGCGCCGCGAGGAAGGACACCGGCACCGCGGCGACCGCGCCCAGCAGCGTGCCCCACACGGCGATCTGGATCGTCTCCAGCGCCGGCGCCCACAGCCGGTCGAGGATGCGCCAGTCCGGCGGCCACGTGCGGCCCAGGAAGTCGGCGATCTGCGGCAGGCCGTTCGCGAGCTCCGACGGGCTCAGCTGCGCGCCGCTGGCGCTCCACTGCAGCGCCCACAGGCCCAGCACCATCGCGGCGAGCAGCTTCGTCCAGCCGCCCGGCGTCGTGGGCAGGCCGACCAGCCAGCGATAGCGACCGGCGGCGGCGCGGTCGACGGCATTCATCGTCGTCATGCGGTTTTCCTTTCGTCTTCCAGCGCCACGGGCTCGATGAGCTGCAGCCCGGCATGGCCGGCGTAGAGCTCATGAAGCTCCGCATCGGAGAGTTCGCCGGGCAACCGGTCGAACAACACCCGCCCTTGCGACAGGCCGACGATGCGGTCGCCGAATTCCTTCGCGTAGTCGACCTGGTGCAGGTTGCAGACGACGGTGATGCCGAGCTCGCGGCAGGCCTGCTTCAGATAACCGAGCGCCTGGCGCGCGGTGTGCGGATCCAGGCTCGCGACCGGCTCGTCCGCCAGGATCACCTGCGGGCGCTGCGCCAGCGCGCGCGCGATGCCCACGCGCTGCATCTGGCCGCCGGAGAGCGAGTCGGTGCGCTCCTGCGCCTTGTGCGCGAGGCCCACGCGGTCCAGGCATTCCAGCGCCAGCGCCACGTCCGCGGCGCGGAACAGCTGCAGCACCGAGCTCCAGGTCGACACCGCGCCGAGCCGGCCCGTCAGCACGTTCTTCACCACGCTCAGGCGCGGCACCACGTGGTGATGCTGGAACACCATCGCGACGCGGCGTCGCAGCTCGCGGACGTCGACGGCGCGCGAGGCGGACATCGCGTCCAGGCCCGCGATCGTCATCGCGCCGGCGTCCGGCTGCGCCAGCCGGTTCATGCAGCGCAACAGCGTGGACTTGCCCGCGCCCGACGGGCCCAGCACGACGAGGAACTCGCCGGCCTTCGCGTCGAGGTCCACGCCGCGCAGCACGGCGTTGTCGCCGAAGCGCTTGGTGACGCCGCGCAGCGTGATCACTTCATGCTCCGCAGGTCGAGCTTGAGCACCTTGGCCGTGTCGCGCACGACGTCGTAGGCGGCGTCATTGGTGGGCTGGAAGCCGTTGAGCATGCCCTGGTCGCCCCATTTCACGTCCTTCAGGTTGGCCAGCGCCTTGGCCAGCTTGTCCTTCAGCGCGGGATCGAGGTCCTTGCGCCAGACCATCGGCGATTCGGGGATGGGCCTGGACGACCACAGCACGACGAAGTCGTCCTGCTTCACCGTGCCCTTGGCGACGGCGCTGGCGAAGATGCGGTCGGCGACGGCGGCCGCGTCGACCTTCTTGTTGGCGACCGCCAGGATGCTGGCGTCATGCGAGCCGGAGAACAGCACGCGGCCGAACAGCGCGTCCGGGTCGTAGCCCGCCTGCTGCAGTCCGGCCTTCGGGAACAGGTGGCCGGAGGCGGAACTCGGGTCGACGAAGGCGAAGTTCTTTCCCTTCAGCTCGGCGACCGTGTGAACGCCGCTGTCCTTGCGGGCCAGGATCACGCTCTTGTAGGCGCTCTGGCCGGTCTTCCTGGTGACCGCGACCGCGAAGGCCTCGACGTTCGCGACCGAGCTGGCCAGCACGTACGAGAACGGACCGAGGTAGGCCACGTCCAGCTTCTTCGAGCGCAGCGCCTCGATGACGCCGTTGTAGTCGGTGGCCACGAAGGGTTTCACCGTGATGCCGAGCTGCTGCTGCAGCGCGTCCAGCACCTGGCGGCTGGACTCGATCATCGCCTGCGAATCCTCGGCCGGGATCAGCCCGATCGTCAGCGTCTGCTGCTGGGCGGAAGACACGGCCGGCAGCCCCGTCGCGACAGCGACGGCAGCGGCCAGGACAGCGCGGCGGAGAACGGAGGAGCGGGCTGGGGACATGTGGGCATCCAGGGGTGGTGAGCGGATGCCGCCACTCTATGAATCCCACATGACAGGACATCCATCGATGCCATGTTGAATTCATGACCGAACCATTGAGGTGATCTATGGATGCCACGGAGGCCTGACGCCGTCCGCAGGCCTCCTGCCGCGAGCCGCCGCCACGCTCGATGGCGCGTGGCGACTCAACGACGGGTCAGTGCTGGCCGCAGGCCGGGTGCTTCGTTCCCGCCGTATCGTTGGGCAGGCCCAGGAAGTCGAGCACGTGCGGCGTCAGCGCGCCGGTCTGCGGCAGCGTCGTGCCGGTCAGGTCGCCCTGGCAGTAGGCCGGCTTCGTCGGATTGCGGTAGCTGTTGGTGAGGATCAGCGTCGCATCGCGTTCGCCGGCGCTCTGTCCGCCGTGGCCGGTGCCCGTGCCGCCGTGGTCGGAGACGACGACGATCAGCCACTCCTCCGCGGCATAGGTCGGCCGCGCCGCGAGCGCATCCAGCACCTGCTGGATCTGCGCGTCCTCCCCCGCGATCTTGGACTGGTAGTACGCGTTGAACGGGTCGTAGCTGGCGGCGTGGATGTCCACGTTGTGCAGGTAATAGAAGATCGCCGTCGGCGGATTCGTCCAGGACAGCCAGCCCTTGACGGCGTTGGTGGCCTGCTGCGAGTTCTTGGCCGCATTCGCAACCACGAAGTCGGCGCCCGCCGGCTTCAGGTTGCCGGTGATGTTGGCCCAGTCGCCGACGACCGCCACGGTGGCCGTCGGATAGGCCGTCTTGATGCGGTCGAACAGGTGCGGCTTCTTCAGCGGCAACGCGATGTCGTTGCTGGTGACGCCGTGCTGGTCGGCCCAGAAGCCGGTGAACAGCGTGCCCCAGCCGGGGCCGCTGAGCGTGGCCTGCGAGCCGCCCGCGAGCACGTTGCCGTGGAACGCGCCGCTACCGGCGAGCGCGCTGAGCGCCGGCGTCGCGACGCAGCCGGCGCAGAACAGCGCGTCGCCGCGCAACCCGTCGATGCCGACCACGAGCACATGCTTGCGACCGTTCGGGCCCACGATGGGATTGGGCACGCCCGGGCCGGGAATCAGCGAGTAATGGTCATACGGATTGCCGGCGTAGTCGGTCTTCAGGCCGCCGACATCGGCGGCGCGCTTGTCGCTGAGGTCGCACTGCTGGGCGTTCTTGTAGAAGTCGAAGCTGACGCACCAGGACTTGCGCGCATCGTTCACGCACGCGGCGGCGCAGGCTTCCGGGGTCACGGCGGTCAGGTGCTCGCGGTTGTAGCCCGAGATCGCGGCGTTGATCGTGCGGGTGAACGACGCCAGCGGCGACGGCGCGGACTGGGCGACGGCGACGGGGGCGAGCGCCGCCAGGGCCAGGGCGGCGCCCAGTGCACGCAACGCGGCCGTCTGGCGTTTCAGGGAGGGGAGGAGGGTCATGAGGGCTCCAGGCTCGAACGAGCGGGTTGTGGACAGAAAGCCCCTGCAGCGTAGGAACGTCACGTGACCGTCACTCGATCGAATCAATATCGGGAACCGCACGAAATCATCGAGAGCCTCTATACCCATGTCGGCCGCCAAGCTCCGCGCCTTCCTTGCCGTCGCCCGCCACGGCAGCTTCAGCGCCGCGGCGCGGGCGCTCGGGCTGTCGCAGCCCACGCTGACGACCCAGGTGCAGGGGCTGGAGCAGCAGCACAAGGTGGAGCTCTTCCACCGGCGCGGCCATCGCATCGAGCTGACCTCCGTCGGACATCAGCTGCTGCCGATCGCGCGGCAACTGGCCGCGCTCGAGGTCGAGGCCTACAACCTGCTGCATGACTGCGGCGAACTGACACGCGGGCAACTCAAGCTGGGCGCGGTCGGCCCATTCCACGTCATCGAGATGGTGGACGCCTACCGCCAGCGCTATCCGAAGGTGGATGTGTCGATCCGGCTGGGCAACTCGGCGCAGGTGTTCGGGGACCTGGAGAACTACGTGATCGACGTCGGTGTGCTGGCGCGATTCCATGACGCTCCGGGCTTCGAGACGATGGCTTACGCGCGGCACGCGATCATCCTGTTCGTGCATCTCGATCATCCGTTCGCGAAGCACGAGAGCGTGCCGCTGCAGGCGCTGGAGAACCAGCCGCTGCTGCAGCGCGAGGACGGATCTAGCACGCGGCGCGCGCTGGAATCGGCGCTGCGGCAGGCGGGCATCGCACCGCGCGTCGCGATGGAGATCGGCAGCCGCGAGGCGCTGCGGGAAGCAGCCGCGCGCGGCATCGGCATCGGGGTCGTCTCGGAGGCGGAATTCATTCCCGACGTCCGTTTCCGACCGGTGCGTATCGATGGCGACCCGGCCTTCACCGAGACGCACCTCTACTGCCTCAAGGAGCGTCGTGACAGCTTGCTGCTCACCTCGTTCTTCGACACTGCCACGGGCCTCAAGAATGTCCCGCAGTCCTCGGCAGCAAATCCGCTGCAGTAAGGCGACGATGGGGGACGGGAGGTCGCGGGGTTCTGGCGCTTGACGCCAGGGCCCTGCGACCTCGCGGCCGACGCTCATCCGACTCAGGTGGGCGGTCTCCCGAGGACAGATTCCCCTCAGAAACCGGACAGGTTTCTGAAGGGAGGCCCAGGCATCCTGCGCACCTTCGCGCGGGGGGCCTCAAGGCCGTCTGTCCTCTGGAATCCATGCAGAACAAAAAGGCAAGCTCATGGACCGCCGCCAATTCTTCCCCCGTCCTGTCGTCGAGGCGGGCACCAACCGCTGGGACTGGGCGCTGCTGCCGCTGGTGCTGGCGCTGCTGGTGCTGCTGGCCTACGGCGCCGCGCAGATGGCGCGTCCGTTCGCGCTGGGCGATCCGATGCCGCTGTCGCTGGATCCGTCCCACCTGCCCTACTACCTGCTGCGCACCAACCTGCGCATGCTGGCGGCGATGGTGCTGGCGCTGCTGTTCAGCGCGGTCTTCGCGGTGCTCGCGGCCAAGGTCCGCGCCGCCGAGAAGGTGCTGGTGCCGATGCTCGACATCCTCCAGTCCATTCCCATCCTGGGTTTCCTGTCGATCACGGTGACCGGCTTCATCGCGCTGTTCCCCGGCAATCTGCTGGGCGTCGAATGCGCGGCGATCTTCGCGATCTTCACCTCGCAGGCCTGGAACATGGCCTTCAGCCTGTATCAATCGCTGCGCACCGTGCCGTCGGAACTCGACGAAGCCGCGCGCGTGTTCCAGCTCTCGGGCTGGCAGCGTTTCTGGCGGCTGGAGCTGCCCTACGCGATGCCCGGCCTGCTGTGGAACATGATGATGTCGATGTCCGGCGGCTGGTTCTTCGTGGTCGCCTCGGAGGCGATCTCGGTCTCCGACCAGAGCATCAAGCTGCCCGGCGTCGGCTCCTACATCGCCCTGGCGATCGAGGCGCGCGACCTGGGCGCCATCGGCTGGGCGATCGTCGCGATGCTCGTGGGCATCGTGCTCTACGACCAGCTCCTGTTCCGGCCGCTGGTCGCCTGGGCGGACAAGTTCCGCTTCGAGGACAGCGGCACCGACGCCGCGCCGAGCTCATGGATGCTGAACTGGCTGCGCCGCACCTCGTTCACGCGCCGTTCGGCGGCCTGGCTGGTGGACCGGCTCGAAGGCAGCATGATCTGGTTCCGCCGGCATCACGACGGCACCTCGATCCGCGCCCGACCGCGCATCGCCAGCGCGACCTGGACCCGCGCCTGGGACGCGGTGGTGGCCGCGGCGGTGATGGTGGCGCTCTACCACCTGACCCGTTTCGTTCACACCGAGGTCGGCTGGTCCGAGGCCGGCCATGTCTTCACGCTCGGCCTGATCACGCTGGTCCGCGTGCTGGTGCTGATCGCGCTGGCCGCGCTGGTGTGGGTGCCCGTCGGCATCTGGATCGGCATGAATCCGCGCTGGTCCGGCCGGCTGCAGGCAGTGGCGCAGTTCCTTGCCGCCTTCCCGGCCAACCTGCTGTTCCCGGTGGTGGTCGTGCTGATCGTGCGATGGAAGCTCAACCCGGATGTGTGGCTGTCGCCGCTGATGATCTTCGGCACGCAGTGGTACCTGCTGTTCAACGTCATCGCGGGCGCGTCCAACATCCCCGCCGAGCTGCGCCATGCGGCCCGCAACCTGGGCCTGAGTGGATGGCTGAAGTGGCGGCGCTACCTGCTGCCGGCGGTGTTCCCCAGCTTCGTCACCGGAGCGATCACCGCCAGCGGCGGCTCGTGGAACGCGAGCATCGTGGCCGAGTACGTCTCCTGGGGCGACACCACGCTCAAGGCCCACGGCCTGGGCAGCTACATCGCGGAGATGACCGCCCGCGGCGACTTCCCGCGGATCGCGCTGGGCATCGGCGTGATGTGCATCTTCGTGATGGGCTTGAACCACTTCGTCTGGCGCCGCCTGTACCGGCTGGCGGAGGACCGCATGCATCTGTGAACGGTGCATTGTGATCTGTGAACTGCGATCTGTGAGGAGACCGGCATGACCGCATCCATCATCGAACTCCACGGCGTCGGGAAGCGCTTCCGCTCGGCCGACGGCCATCCGCGGCCCGTGCTGGCGGACGTCGACTTCAACCTGCGCGAAGGCGAGATCGTCGCTCTGCTGGGCCAGTCGGGCTCGGGCAAGAGCACGCTGCTGCGCATCATGGCCGGGCTGGTGCCGGCCGACGCGGGGCAGGTGCGGTATCGCGGGCAGCCGCTGTCGGGGCCGGCGCGCGGCATCAGCATGGTGTTCCAGTCGTTCGCGCTGTTCCCGTGGCTGACGGTGCAGCAGAACGTCGAGATCGGGCTGGAGGCGCGCGGCGTCGCCAAGGCCGAGCGCGAAGCCAAGGCGGAGGCGGCGATCGCGCTGATCGGCCTGAGCGGCTTCGAAGGAGCGCTGCCGCGGGAACTGTCGGGGGGGATGCGGCAGCGGGTCGGCATCGCGCGGGCGCTGGTGACGGATCCGGACGTGCTGCTGATGGACGAGGCGTTCTCCGCGCTGGACGTACTGACCGGCGAACGGTTGAGGGAGGACATCCTGGAGCTGTGGGACGGCGGACACATGCCGACGCGGGCGATGCTGGTGGTGTCGCACAACATCGAGGAGGCCGTGATGATGGCCGATCGGGTGCTGATCTTCGCGAGCGATCCGGGTCGGATCCGATGCCAGTTGGCGGTGCAGCTGCCGCGGCCGAGGGATCCGGAGAGCGCGGATGTGCGGGCCTTGATCGACGAGGTGTATGCGCTGATGACGGCCGGCGCGGCGCGGCCGCCGCGGGCCGCGGGCACGAGCGATGTTGCCGCGAGGCCCGCGCCGCTGGCGGAGCGCCTGCCGGCAGCGGACGTGGCGCGGATGGACGGGCTGCTGGAGCTGCTCGCCGAGCCGCCCTTCGACGGGCGCGCGGACCTGCCGCAGCTGTGCGAGGAGGCGGGGTTGCCGGACTCGGAGTTGCTGCCGGTGGCGCATGCGCTGGCCCTGCTGGGGCTGGCGCAACTCGACAGCGGGGATTTGCAGCTGACGCCGCTGGGGCGACGGTACGTCGAAGGCGCGCACGGGCTGCGTCGCGATCTCTTCGGCCAGCAGTTGATGGCGCATGTGCCGCTGATCGCGCACATCCGGCACAGCCTGGAGCAGGAACCCAGCGGGGAGATGCCGGACAAGCCGGTGCTGAGACTGCTGAGCGAGCACCTCGACGACGCCGAGGCGGATGCGGTGCTGCAGACGGCGGTGACCTGGGCGCGGCACGGCGAGGTGTTCGAGTACGACTACAACACCGGGGCGCTGCGGTTGCCGACGGGGGATGAGGAAACGGCGACGCGTTGAAGAAGGCTGTCGCACTGCCGCCGCCGCTGGCCCTCACCCCTGCCCTCTCCCGCAAGCGGGAGAGGGGGTAAGGGAGACCGAGCGTTGTGGGTAGAGTCGGACATCGCGTCTTCGAGTCCCACGCCGATGAAACGCCTTGCCCGCAAGCGGTTGAAGTCCTTCAGCGTCGATCGTCTGCTGCGCCACGCGCTGCGGCATTGGCATGCGCAGGAGGGATGGCGTGCGGTCGAGGTTCTGCAGCGACGAGGATCTCCCGCGCTGCTGGCCCGCATCGAGACGCTGAGCGACAGCCCGCGCGTCCGCCGACGCGCGGTCGGAATGTCGATCGCCGCACAGCTGATGCGGCGGGAACATGGCCGCGATGTCCTCTTCGCCGAGCAGCAGACGCAGCAGCTCCTGCTGCGAGGTCTGTCCGATCCGCATCACGACGTGGTCCGCGCCGCCGTCGCCGGACTCGGGCAACGGCCGCATGGGGCGAGCGTCCAGGGATTGCTGCGCCTGTCGACGCACGCGGACAGCAAGATGCGATGGCAGGTCGCCGTGGCGCTCGGCTCCTACGAGGAACCGGAAGCGATCGAAGGCCTGATCCGGCTCGCGTCGGACACGTCCGCCGAGGTGCGCGACTGGGCCACCTTCGGGCTGGGTACGCTGCGCGACGACGACACGCCGGAGATCCGCGAAGCCTTGCGCCTGAATCTGCGGGATAGCGACGAGGATGTCCGCGGCGAGGCGCTGGTGGGGCTCGCAAGGCGCGGCGATCACGACATCGTGGATGTCCTGATCACGCAGCTCACGCCCGAGTGCCACCTGTACGAACTGGACGCAGCCGAAGCGCTCGCCGATCCGCGCCTCGTCGAACCACTGCAGGCGCTGTCCCGATCCGCGCCGCCGTCGTGGACGGCGATCTGGCAGACCCACCTGGATGAAGCGCTGGCGGCCTGCTCGAATCAATCCGTGCCGGTGGGCACCGAACGCAGCAGCGCTTCCTGAACGTCCGCAGCCGCAGTTCTCGGCGGTTCGTCCTTCGAGATCTTCGCGAGATTCGCACCTTCGTAGGGCTCGTGAATCGGGCCGAGGACGAAGCGGGCTTGGAGCTCGCGCAGCATCACGTGCGGTTCGATGCAGCGCACGCCGACTGCTGCGCAGACGTCCGGGATCTTGATCTTCTTCTTCGAGCCCCGCGCCGACTTTTCCAAAGTCACGACCGTGTCACCACGCGCGAGCCCATGAACCACGAGGTACATGTCCGCGGAGTCCATGAACTCAAAGAGCACGGGATCCAGCAAGCCCTGCTTGTTGACCCATTCCACGACGGTGTGGATGGCCATGGCCACCGTCTCATCCGCGTCGAGCCAGAAGCCTGGCGACTGCGCGGCAACCCACGGCACGATCACCTCGTCGGTGAGTTCGTCGCGTACCTGGGTAACGCTGAACACTTGACCATCCGCCTGGCTGACCGTCAGCCATCGCCAGAAGGCAGGACAGAAGTCCATGCCGTAGTAGGTCTTCCGGGCTTCCAGGAACACGTTCGCGTCCAGCAGATAGGCCATCTCACACCTCCAGATCAAGGGATCGGCCGATCGCGTCCAACACGTCGGTGGACTTGATGCCCAGCATCCGGAACGCCGACATGAAGGTCGTCGACGTGCCGCCCGTGTTGCAGATCAGGGCGCGGGTGAACGTGCGGCTTGACCGCGTGGCGACGGCCAACCAGCCATCGATGGGCGGCATCGACGGGACGACCAGCTTGTTCGCGGCAGCATGCCGATGAAGCCGGGCCACGACCTCCCTCGCAACGGCGTCGCAAAATCGCGGCATGCTTGCGTCGCTGCGGACCGGAGCCGCCGCAGTACTGACACCCGACTGCCCGAGCCACACCAAGGCGAGGTGCCTGGCGAGCGTCAGGAGTTGATCGTCCTTCCCCTGCCGCTCGTTGAGAACGATCACGGGCGCCAGCTCGTGAGTGAGGGTAAGACCAAGCACCTCCTCCGCGCCGAACGGACCGGCGCCGCCCTCCATGCTCCAGGGGCTCGTCATCACGAGAATGCCGGCGGCCTCCGCCATGTCGACGACAACGTCGAAGAGATGGTTCCGCGGCTCGGGCCAGAGGCAGGTCCTTCCGCGACTCCCGAGGAAGGCGACGATGGACGCCGCCGCAATGTGCGGGATGCCGTTCACCGTCACGCTGCCGACGAACGGGAGCGGATCCTCTCCGAGTTCGATCAGGTAGTCCCGGTACCACTCCTGACGCACTTCGAACGGGTGAATCACGGAATCCCAGCAACGCGGACTGGGTGGCCACGGTGTCGGGGTCTCCGGGTCCAGATACAGGCGCGGCGGGTTGACCAGGTGTTCGAGGGCCACCCGCTGCGACCGGCCCTTCAGATGTGCTTGTTGCATGAGGCTCATTGCACTGCGCCTCGCCCCGCAAGGCGATCCTCAATTCGTTGGTAGATGCGGGCGCAACACCAACGGCAGATGAAGGTCGGCGGGCCTCCATGGATGCCTGATTTGAGCGATGCCTGATCCCTGGAATCAGTCAGTGACGACGGCCCTGGCGACGTTCGCCGCAGAGACTGTTGATCGCCGTCAGGCGATCTCGGGCGATCCGCCCCTGCGCAAATCTGTAGCCAGCATTCGCTGCACGCACAATGGATGTCTTCTCCGACTCCCGACGTCGCGCCCCATGCTCCCCCGCATCAGCGAAGAGATCACCTTCCGCAAGCTCGAGATCCTGATCACGTTCCTGGAGAGCGGCAGCCTCGCGCGCGCCGCGGAGCGGCTGGGCACGAGCGCCGTCAGCGTGCACCGCGCGCTGCATTCGCTCGAAGCCGGCACGCGCTGCGCGCTGTTCCGGCTCGAAGGCCGCAACCTGCAGCCCACCGACGCCGCCCACGCGCTCGCCGACGTCGCCCGAGAGATCCTCCAGCGCATGGACGAAGGCATCAGCGCCACCCGCGCCATCGCCGGCTACGGCGCCGAACGCATCCGCATCGGCTCGCTGTATTCGCTGACCAGCGGCACCGTGCCGTCCATGATCATGGCGCTCAAGGCGCGCAGGCCCGACGTTCAGGCTGAACTCATCCTCGGCTCCAATGCCGACCTCGTCCAGCGCCTGCGCGACGGCACCATCGACGCCGCCGTCATGGGCCAGCCCGACGCCGCGCCGGAACTGGAAACCCACGCCCTGTTCGAGGACGACGTCTTCTTCGCCGCGCCCGCCCAGTCGCCGTATGCAGGACTCGCCAGCATCGACCTGCGCGACTGCGCCGAGGAGCGCTTCGTCAGCCTGCAGGAAGGCTTCGTCACCTACAGCCGCTTCGTCGACGCGTTCCGCATCGCCGGGTTCGAGCCGCAGATCGTCATGAAGACCAACGACATCTTCTCGCTGATGAACCTCGTCGGCGGCGGCATCGGCTGCACCCTGCTGCCCGGCCGCGTGCGCGGCGTGCTGCCGCCCAGCGTCCGACTCATCCCGCTCCAGGACCGCTACGCCGCCGTGCGCCAGACCATCGCGCTGTGTTTCCTGCGCACCCGCGAGCGCGATCCCAACCTGCTCGCGCTGCTGGCAGCCAGCCGCACACTGAAACTCGGCGGACATTGAGCCGGAAAACCGATCCCCCTCGGGTATCCCCTTCCCTCGCACGCCAACACGGCCGCGCTTTGGGCTGCGTCCGCCGCCAACCATTCCGTTCCCCGTAATCGTCCCGCGCGCCGGTTGATTGATCGGGCGGCGCCCCGCCCGTAACTTCCGTCTCCATGGACCGCATCCCCATGGACACCAAGGCCCGCGACCGCGCCGCCCGGCTCGCCGCGGCCCGCGACGCGCTCGGCACGCGACTGGCGGGACGACACGTCGAGACCGACGCGATCGTCGACCTGCTCCACGCCGTGCTCAAGCCCGGCGACCGCGTCTGCCTGGAGGGCAACAACCAGAAGCAGGCCGACTTCCTCGCCAAGGCGCTGGTCCGCCTCGACCCCGCACGCGTCCACGACCTGCACATGGTCCAGTCCGTGCTCGCGCTGCCCGAACACCTGGACGTCTTCGAACGCGGCATCGCGGGGCTGCTCGACTTCAGCTTCTCCGGCCCGCAGGGCGCGCGACTCGCCAAGCTGCTGTCCGCCGGCCGCCTGAAGATCGGCGCGATCCACACCTACCTGGAGCTGTTCGCGCGCTACTTCGTCGACCTGACGCCCAAGGTCTCGCTGATCGCCGCGCAGGCCGCCGACATCCACGGCAACCTCTACACCGGTCCCAACACCGAGGACACGCCCGCGATCGTCGAAGCGACGGCCTTTTCCGGCGGCATCGTCATCGCGCAGGTCAACGAGCTGCTGCCCGAAGGCACCGCCCTGCCCCGCGTCGACGTGCCCGCCGACTGGATCGACTTCGTGGTGCGCGCGCCGACGCCCAACGTCATCGAACCGCTGTTCACCCGCGACCCCGCGCAGATCAGCGAGATCCAGGTGCTGATGGCGATGATGGCCATCAAGGGCATCTACGCCGAGTACGGCGTGCAGCGCCTGAACCACGGCATCGGCTTCGACACCGCCGCGATCGAGCTGCTGCTGCCGACCTACGGCGAGTCGCTCGGGCTGAAGGGAAAGATCTGCCGGCATTGGGCGCTGAACCCGCACCCGGCGCTGATCCCGGCGATCGAGGCGGGCTGGGTTGAGTCGATCCATTCGTTCGGCTCCGAGCTCGGCATGGAGGACTACATCCGCGCCCGCTCCGACGTCTTCTTCACCGGCCCCGACGGCAGCCTGCGCAGCAATCGCGCATTCAGCCAGGCAGCCGGGCATTACGCCTGCGACCTGTTCATCGGCTCGACGCTGCAGATGGACCTGATGGGCAACAGCTCGACGGCGACGCTGGGCCGCATCGCCGGCTTCGGCGGCGCGCCCAACATGGGCGCCGACGCGCGCGGCCGCCGCCACGCCAGCCCCGCCTGGCTGAAGGCGGGCGAGGAGGCGCGCTCGCACCTGAGCGGCGCCGCCGCCACGCCGCGCGGCCGCAAGCTGGTGGTGCAGATGGTGGAGACCTTCCGCGAGCACATGCAGCCCGCGTTCGTCGACCACCTCGACGCCTGGGAACTGCAGCGCCAGGCCGGCATGGACCTGCCGCCGATCATGATCTACGGCGACGACGTGACGCACGTCCTGACCGAAGAAGGCATCGCCAACCTGCTGCTGTGCCGCAGCGACGAGGAACGCGAGCAGGCGATCCGCGGCGTCGCCGGCTACACCGCCGTGGGACTGGGACGTGACCGCCGCGCCGTGGAGAACCTGCGCGACCGCGGCGTGATCAGGCGCCCCGAGGACCTGGGCATCGACCCGCGCCACGCCACGCGCAACCTGCTCGCCGCGCGCGGCATGCGCGACCTGGTGCGCGCGTCCGGCGGCCTGTACCGGCCGCCCAAGCGCTTCCGCAACTGGTGAGCCACAGCAGCACCTGTCGAGAGCCACCACGAGACAACACAAGAGAGATGCCATGACGCCCGTTCCGCCTGGTCTCGAGACCCTGGACTTCCGCTTCGCCGGCTCCCACGCGCTGAGCGGCTTTGCGCCGGTGCTGGTGGGCGTCGTCGGCTCCGGCAACCTGGAGGTGATGCTCGAAGCGGAGGCCGGCGGCGACTGCGCTGTCCGCGTCCAGACCTCCGCACGCGGCTTCGCACCGATCTGGCAGGCGGTGCTCGACGACTTCCACCGTCGTCACGACCTGGCCGGCGTTCGCGTGTCCATCAACGACATGGGCGCCACGCCGGCGGTCGTCAGCCTGCGGCTCGACCAGGCCGTGCAGGAGCTGCGGCCATGACGGCGCTCTCTTACGCGGAATGCTCGGCGCGCGAGCGGCTGGCGTTGCTGCTCGATCCGGACAGCTTCCACGAATGGCTGCCGCCGCAGGAGCGCGTGATGAGCCCGCATCTGGCGCAGCTCGGCGTGCCGTCGGCCTTCGATGACGGCGTCGCGGTCGGGCGTGCGGTGCTCGACGGTCGGGCCATCTTCGTGGCCGCGCAGGAAGGCGCGTTCATGGGGGGCGGCGTGGGCGAGGTCCACGGCGCGAAGCTCGTCGGCCTGCTGCGCCGCGCGCTGCGCGACCGGCCCGCCGCAGTGCTGCTGCTGCTCGATTCCGGCGGCGTGCGATTGCACGAGGCCAACGCGGGCCTCATCGCGGTCTCCGAAGTCATGCGCGCGGTGCTGGACGTGCGCGACGCCCGCATCCCGGTCATCGCGCTGATCGGCGCGGCCAACGGCTGCTTCGGCGGCATGGGCATCGTCGCGAGGTGCACCGACTTCGTCGTCATGAGCGATCTTGGCCGGCTCGCGATGTCGGGTCCCGAGGTCATCGAGGCGTCCAACGGCGTCGAGGAATTCGACGCCCGCGATCGCGCGCTGGTCTGGCGCACCACCGGCGGCAAGCACCGCTGGCTGAGCGGCGACTGCGACGCGCTCGTCGAGGACGACGTCGCCGCCTTCCGCCAGGCGGCGATCGCGGCGATGGACACGCTGCCGACATCGCGCGCCGTCACGATCGACGCGTTGGAGACGGAGCACGCCCTGCTCGCCCATCGGCTGTCGCTGCTCGACGCCGCAGTCACCGGCGACGACGTGCAGGCCTTGTGGAACCGGCTCGGCGTCGCGCAGGCCGCGCAGGTGCCGGACCTGGAGGTCGCCGAGGTCGTGCCCTTGCGCACGCTGGCTGCCGCGCCGCAGACCGTGAAGCGGCTGCACGGCTGAGCGGCTGCACGGCTGCACGGCTGCACGGCTGAGCGGCTGAACGGCTGAACGGCTGAACGATTGAACGACTGAACTGCTGACCGGCCGAACAGAAGAGTCTCGAAGACGAGCCTCGAAGGAGATCCGAAGATGGACTGGAAGACATTGACCGCGACGCTGTTCGGTGACGACGTCGACCTGACGCTGGACGGGGATTTCCTGCACGGCACGGTCGAGCTCGACGGCGAGCCGCTGACCCTCGTCGGCACGACGAACCACGCGCCGATCGGCGTGAAGCTCGCGCTGGCGCAGGCGCGCGTGGTGCTGGACACCCTGACCCGCCATCCGGGCCGACCGATCCTGCTGTTGATCGATACGCAGGGGCAGCAACTGCGGCGGCGCGATGAGCTGCTCGGCATCAACCGCGCGATGGCGCACCTGGGCATGACGATCGACCTGGCGCGGCGCCGCGGACATCGCGTGCTCGGGCTCGTGTACGACCAGGCGCTGTCGGGCGGCTTCATCACCTCGGGCCTGATCGCCGACGCCTGCGACGCGTTGCCGGAGGCCGAGATCCGCGTGATGCGCATCCCGGCGATGTCGCGCGTGACGAAGCTGCCCGAGGAGATGCTCGCCGCGCTGTCGGAGACCAACCCGGTGTTCGCGCCCGGCGTCGACAACTACGTCGCGATGGGCGGCGTGCGGCGACTCTGGACCGGCGACCTGCAGGCCGCGCTGCGCCAGGCGCTGGCCGACGCGCCCGCCGAGGACCGTCGCGCGATCGACGGCGCGGCGCGCGGCGGACGCCGGCTCGCGGCCGACGTGATGCAGCGCGTGCTCGACGCCGCCTGACGCCGCGCTGGACCGCGCCTGAACCGCGCCTGAACCGGACTCCGCCATGGCCCGCCTTCATCGCCATCAACTCGTGCACTTGACGCCCGCGGCATGGGAGCGCCTGCGCGCGCTCGCGCGCGACGCCGTCGAGCGCGAGTGCCTCACGCTGTGGGCCTCGCGCGGGCTGCCGCTGGTGGTGACGCAGCAGCGCTGCGATGCGGGCGCCGAGCCGGCCTCGATCGCGATGGGCCTGTCGGCGCCGCTGCGCTGGGAGTCGCGCCGCATCGGCGTCAGCGTCGCGCGCAGCGAGGTGATGTTCTTCGACGAATTCCCCGCCGCGCGCGCCGTCTCGAAGTTGCTGCCTGCGTCGGCCCGCGCCGCGTGGGAAGACCTGTGCCGCGCGGCATTCGCCTGCGGCGTCCAGCCGCGCGTGTACGGCAGCTACGGCTGGCAGGCGCTGTCGGCGATGGTCCATGTCCGCGCCGACTCCGATGCGGACCTGTGGGTCGGCGTGACCGACGCCGAGCAGGCCGACCAGATCGCCGAGCTGCTGGCCGGCGCCGAGATCCCCGGTCTGCGTCTCGACGGCGAACTGGTCTTCGACGGCGACAACGCCGTGTCCTGGCGCGAATGGCTCACCTGGCGGGCGAGCGGCGTGCGCGCCATCCTGGTCAAGTCCATGGGCGGCAGCCGGCTCGCGACGGAGCTCGGCGAGATCGTCCGGGACGTCAAGGCGGCGGCATGAACGCCAACGACGCATGACACCCGACGCCATCGGCCGCGCCGCCGCCGCCGCGCTGTACGACGAGCTGGCGCTGTCGCCGAAGCCCGGCCTGGTCACCCTCACCAGCAACGGCAGTCACAGCGACATGGATGCGCGGACCTTCATGCGCAGCCTCTCGTCGCTGCGTCCGTACTTCGTCCGCATCGCGCATCTCGGCGCAGCGGGGGCGGACTTCTCCGACCTCGAACGCGCCGGCATCGAGGCTGAAGCGCGGATGCTCGCAGCGACCGGCGGCGTCAACACGCATCGCGGCGCGATCTTCCTGCTGGGATTGCTTTGCGCGTCTGCCGGCGCCGTCGTCGCCACGCGTCGGCGACTGACGCCGGAGACCTTGCGCACGACGCTCATCGAACGTTGGGGCGACGCGCTGCGACGCCGCTCGTCCCGGCCATCCAACCTGCCGGGCGGTATCGCCGCGCGCCAGCTGAAGCTGCGCAGTGCGTCCGAGGAGGCCGCGCTCGGATTCCCGGCCGTCTTCGAAACGGCGATTCCGGCGATGCGCTCGGCCATCCAGCGCGGCCTCCCGCGTGAGCGCGCGCAGCTCGACACGCTCTTCCATCTCATGGCAACGCTGGACGACAGCAACCTCGCGCATCGCGGCGGTCTCGACGGGCTGCGCTTCGCGCAGCGCGCGGCACGTGTTTTCATCGCACGAGGCGGCGCCGCGACGGCGGATGCGGACGATCGCGCCGCGGCGATCGCCGCCGACTTCGAAGCCCGCAGGCTCTCGCCCGGCGGCTCCGCCGACATGCTGGCCGCCGTGTGCTGGATGCGGCGGATCGGGGCCCTCGGCGCAATCGACGTGGTCGATGAGGTCGAAGAGGTGCCGGCACGCCTAGCCCTCCCGTGAGCGTCGCAGTCGTCTTCAGCGGTCAGGGGAACCAGCATCCCGCGATGCTGCCGTGGCTGGGCGACGACGCCTCGATGGCGACCTTGGGTTCGCGGCTCGGCGTCCCCGACTGGCGTGCGGCGCTCGCCGATCCCGCATGGGCACGCATGAACGCGCACGCTCAGGTGCTGATCACGACGACCGGCCTCGCGGCGTGGTCGCAGATCGCATCGCGTTTGATGTCGGCTTCGATAGCGATCGACGGCGTCGCGGGCTATAGCGTCGGTGAGCTCGCCGCCTGCGCAGCGGCGGGCGTGATCGATGCCGAAGACGCGATGAAGTTCGCGGCGCAGCGCGCGACGTTCATGGACGAGGCGAGCCGGTCGCTCGCGGGCGGACTCTGCGGCGTGACCGGCATCGCGGCGGCGGACGTTGAAGCCGTCCTGCTCGGAACGTCCGTGAGCATCGCCATCCGCAACGGCGACGACTCCGTCGTCATCGGCGGTCCGCTCGGTGGCGACGCGCTCGATGCCGTCGAAGCGGCGCTGGCCGCGCGCGGCGCGCGTTGCACGCGGCTCGCGGTCTCCGTCGCCTCGCACACGCCGCTGATGCGCTCGGCGGCGCAGGCGTTCGGCAACGCGCTATCGACGGCCGGCCTCCGCGCTCCGACGCTCCCGCTGTTCGACAGCGACGCCAATCGCGTCTGGACCGCCGACCAGGCGCGCGCCGGACTCGCTCACCAGATCGACCACACCGTGCGATGGGACGAGGTCATGGATCAGCTCGCCGCGCGCGGGCCGTCCTGCGTGCTGGAGATCGGCGGCGGCCAGGCGCTCGCGCGGCTCTGGCAACAGCGGCATCCGTCGATTCCCGCTCGTTCCGCCGATGAGTTCCGCACGCTCGACGGTGTGCTGGCGTGGATCGAGCGCAGCGCGCCGTGAGGTGCGTGGAACGGGTTCTCCCTCGATCGTTGCAGCACGCGTAAAGGTCCCGTCACGAGCTTGATTGAAGCTCGCCCGCGCGCTCGATACCGTGCATGCCATCGAGAAACGATGCGGCCGGCGCGCCACGCGCGGGACCGTCACAACAGGAGACGGCGATGAACATTCACTGGATATCCATCCTTCCACTGGCGGCCATGTTCGTCGTGGCCACGGCGTTGCCGATCAACATGGGCGTGCTGGCCTTCGTCGGCGCGTTCCTCGTCGGCACGCTCGCCGCGGGCATGAGCGCCAAGGCCATCATGGCCGGCTTCCCCGCCGAGCTGTTCCTGACGCTGGCGGGCATCACCTATCTCTTCGCGCTCGCGCAGAACAACGGCACCATCGACTGGCTGGTGCGGCTCGCCGTGCGCGCCGTGCGGGGCCGCATCGCGGCGATTCCATGGATCATGTTCCTGGTCGCGGCGCTGCTGACCTCATTCGGCGCGGTCAGCCCGGCGGCGGTCGCGATCATCGCGCCCATCGCGCTCGGCTTCGCCGCGCGCCACGGCATCAATCCGCTGATGATGGGGTTGATGGTGATCCACGGGGCGCAGGCGGGCGGCTTCTCGCCGATGAGCATCTACGGCGGCATCACCAACAAGATCGTCGCCAAGGCGGGTCTGCCGCTCAACGAGATCACGACCATGCTGGCGAGCTTCGGTGTCAACTTCGCGGTGTCGCTGGGGCTCTTCCTCGCGCTCGGCGGGCTGCAGCTGATGCGGCGCGGGCGCGTCGCGGACGACGGCGAACTCGCGCCCATCCCGCCGGTTGCGCGGGCCCAGGGCGGGCCGCAGGTCTTCGGCGATGCGGAGGCCGCCTCGTACGGCGAGGGTCGCCGCGTCGCGGCGAGCAAGTCGTCGATGATGGGGCAGGTCCAGACGCAGACCTTCCAGAACACGGGGCCGCATCAGGTGATCACCGCGCTGGGCCTGCTGCTGCTGGCGGTACTGACGCTGGTCTACAAGCTGGACATCGGTTTCGTGTCGATCACGATCGGCCTGGTGCTGAGCCTGATGCAGCCGCGGCTGCAGAAGAGCGCGCTGGGTCAGGTCTCGTGGCCGGAGATCATGCTGATCGTCGGCGTGAGCACGTACGTGGGCGTGATGGAGAAGATGGGCACGATCGACTACGTCGGCCACAGCGTCGCGAATCTCACATCGCCGCTGATGGCGGCGCTGCTGCTGTGCTTCGTCGGCGCGGTGGTGTCGGCCTTCGCGTCGTCGACGGCGGTGCTGGGATCGCTGATCCCCTTGGGCGTGCCGTTCCTGACCGGTGACAACTCGACGATGGCGATCGGCTTCATCGCCGCGATGGCGGTCTCGTCGACGATCGTGGACGTGAGTCCGTTCTCTACCAACGGCGCGCTCGTGCTGGCGAATGCCAAGGGCATGGATCGCGATCGTTTCTTCCGTTTGCTGCTGCTC
Source organism: Mitsuaria sp. CC2 (assembly GCF_048957715.1). Taxonomy (NCBI): domain Bacteria; kingdom Pseudomonadati; phylum Pseudomonadota; class Betaproteobacteria; order Burkholderiales; family Sphaerotilaceae; genus Roseateles; species Mitsuaria sp. CC2. Next base: position 77,590 of record NZ_JARVXN010000038.1, read on the forward strand.
TACGGAGTCGCGGTGACGGTGATCGCGCCGGTGGTGGTGTGGGGGCTCTTCGTGGTGCTGTGAGATAGGTCATGCAAACGGACTTCTGCAGATTCAAGTCCATCTCGAGTCAGAAGGCTTCAGGCGCGTCGACTATCAGGAATCCGACATGCCGCGAGGCTTGGCCGCGAGCTTGGCTCGGAGCCGCTGGGCAATTCGATCCGCTTCGACCTTCTCCTGGGCCGAAAGCGCTGGCGGATTCCGCGCTTCAACAACACGCTGAAGCATCTCCGCCTGATGCTGCGAACCAAGCTCCATGGCCACTGCGTAGTAGGCGGTCTGCTCATAGGATGTCAAGCCGAGTTTGTTTCCATACAGCGCCAGCCGCTGCACGGCGACCTCACTTCCCGCCATCGCATCAAGCCTCAGGGCTTCACGCAGCGGGACTTTCATCGCTTCTGGAGGGCTGTAATTGACCCGCTCTCCATAGGCGACCCCGGCGCCGGGAATGCCCCCCTGCAGCGCGCGCAAGGCCAACTCTTCACCATGAGCAGCCATATCTTCCGAAACGCTTTGACATTTTCTCTGCAGATCTTCAGCGCCCTCGATCAGCTTCCCGAGCTTCGCATTCGACAGTTGAGTCCCTCCGCGCGATTTCTCCAGCGCTTCGTGAAGCTTCTTTGCGACCGAACAGCGTGAGAGGTAGTCCGCCGCCTCTTTAGCTTCCCTGGCAGATTGGTTGCTGATGGCTTGAAGGATGAACTGACCATAGTCTGGCTCATCCCTCAGCTTGCGTGCTGCTCGAACGCACTTCTGACGCACTTCCGTTCCACCTGTTGAAGCGTCCGTTGCGTGTGCCCACGAGCAGGCAGACATGCCGAGAACTGCGATGGCCAGTGAGGCGCATACGCTGCCGATCATCTTCACCATCTTGACTCCCTGAAAGCTAATGGAGTCGCTGTTGTCCCGCCGTGATGCTCGCCATTCATCCCCCTCCAAATAGGGAGACGAACTACCCAAACGTTCCGGCATGAAGAATGCTTGGGATGTCTCGAAGTTTCGATTCAGAGGGAATTCTGGCTGCGCCACCAAAGGACTCATCAGACGGCGTTCGAACATTCCTGCAAACTGTCCGAGGAGTCGGCAGCGAAATCAAGGTACACGCGTGATTCGCCCCTCGGAGCTCGGCGGAGAATTCCTAACAATCTCCTATCAATTCATTCACGAATGTTTAACGAATGGATTTGCCGCCGCGATCTCTGCTTTACCACTTCATTTCTCAACTGATTGAGAGGCCTCTCATCAGTGACCGCGGCGACTCGCCTTTCAGGCGTCGACGAACGCTGCTGCGATCATTTCTCCGGCGTTGATGGGCGAGGGTTCATCGACGCGCGGGGTGTAGATCATTTCCCCGGCGCGGATGCTGGACCCCGTGAGCACGCACACGCCGTCGCGCTTGGACGGGACCATGTCCCAGATCTGGTACCCGTAGTGGCAGGCGCCTGGATCGGACCAGGAGATGGCGGCCGTGCGAGGCGTGGGCCGGTCCAGCACGTGGATGGTCGGTGCCGTCTTGAACTGCCGCGCGGAGGGGGCTGGGGGCGTATCGGGCACGCCGCCGTTGCCGAGCCACGCGACTGTGCGGAGCCAACCGTCCCGGGACGGATCGCTTGCGAGATCCCTGTACATGCGACACCGCCTTTCTCATCCGCCGGACAATCGGCGTCAAAGCCTGAAATAATTCAACGCGTGATGAATATAACAAAGGCCGGGCGATCGATGGACAAGACCCCGAAGACTGGCGGGGCGCCGCGAAGGCGCGGGCGGCCGAGCGCGGACTGTGCGCAAGGCGCGGACAACCTGTTGCGCACGGCGCGGCGGATCTTCGCGCTGCGCGGTTATGAGGCTGCGAGCGTGCGCGAGATCGCGCGCCAGGCCGATGTCGATCCCGCGCTGATCGCGCATCACTTCGGATCGAAGGAAGCGCTGTGGCTGGCGGTGGTCGAGCAGATCAAGGTGCTGATGGATCCGATGCTGCAGACCGCCAAGGACCTGGGCATCAACGCCTCGCTGGGTCCGCGCCAGCGCGTCGAGCGCTGCATGCTGTCCTTCATCGACCGCGTCTTCGAGCACCCGGACATCGGCATCTTCTTCTCCACCGCCGCGACCGAGGAAGGCGAGCGGCTCAACGTGCTGGTCGACACCATCGTGCGGCCCTTCCACGACGTCTGCCTGCCGCTGTTCAGCGACGCGATGGACGCCGGCGAACTGCACCGCTGCGATCCCGCGCTGCTGTTCTCGGTGCTGATGAACGGCATCAGCAAGACCGTCGCCTACGCGCATGTGATGCGGGCGGTGTCGACGCTGCCGGACGACCCGGCGCGCTTCAAGCGCGAGCTGACGGACATCACGCTGCATCTGTTGCGCTGAGCATCGGATCGTCTTTCCTTCCCGGGCGGGATACACAGGCATACGAAAGCCGTATCGCCGATCGCGTGGTGCTCGAAGAATCCGCTCCATCGCAGCATTCCGCTGTTTGCCTGGAAAGGATCCACCGTGTCACCGACCACCCGACGTTCCCTGTTCCCCTTGCTGCTGGCCGGTGCGTCCGCTGTGGCGGCCGTGACCCTCTCGCTTCCGCCGATGGCGTCCGATGCGGCGGCGGCATCGCTCTTCGGCGGCGCGGGGATGGACGGAAAACCGGCGCCCGCCTTCACCGGCATCGACCACTGGATCAACAGCCCGCCGCTGAAGATCGACGAGTTGCGCGGCAAGGTCGTGCTGGTGGACTTCTGGACCTACACCTGCATCAACTGCCTGAACCAGCTGCCCCACGTGAAGGCCTGGCACGAGAAGTACAAGGACCAGGGGCTGGTGGTCGTCGGCGTGCATTCGCCGGAGTACGAGGAGGAGCGCTCCACGGCCGGCCTCAAGGAGGCGATCGCCCGTCTGGGCATCCGCCACGCCGTCGCGCAGGACAACGACTTCAAGACGTGGAAGAGCTACGGCAACCGCTACTGGCCGGCGATCTATCTCATCGACAAGCAGGGGAAGATCGTCTACTCGCACTTCGGCGAAGGTCAGTACCAGCAGACCGAAGCGCAGATCCAGGCGCTGCTCAGGCAGCAGGGTTGATCCATGGAGAGGGCGCGACGCTCGGTCGCGACCCTCACTCCCGTCCTTCGACAGCCATCGAGAGGACATAGCCTTCGCTGCGCACCGTCTTGAGGTACTTCGGCTCGCGCGCGTCGTCGCGCAGCCGTTGCCGGATGCGGCTCACCAGCAGGTCGATCGAGCGCTCGAAGAGCTCGGCCTCGCGGCCCTGCGTGAGGCTCAGCAGCTGATCGCGGCTCAGCACCCGCTGCGGATGGTCGAGGAACACGCGCAGCAGCCGGTACTCCGCGCCGCTGAGCGGCACCACCGTGCCCTGCTGGTCGATCAGGTGACGCTCGATCGTGTCCAGCACCCACTCGCCGAAAGCCAGCCGCGGCGACTCGTCCGTCGCGCGCATGTTGGGCGGCAGCATCCGCGCGCGCCGCAGCACCGACTTGATCCGCGCCAGCAGCTCGCGCGCCGCGAACGGCTTGGCCAGGTAATCGTCGGCGCCCATCTCCAGCCCGAGAATGCGGTCGGCCTCGTCGCCGCGCGCGGTCAGCATGATCACCGGCGTCGCCTTGTGTTTTCCCGCGCGCAGGTCGCGGCACAGCGACAGGCCGTCCTCGCCCGGCAGCATCAGGTCGAGGATCACCAGGTCCACCGGCGTGCCGGTCTCCAGCGCGATGCGCATGTGCCGGCCGGTCGGCACGGCCGTCACCTTCAGGCCGTTGCGGGTCAGGTAGGTGGTGAGCAACTCGCGGATCTCGCGGTCGTCGTCGACGATCAACACATGATCCTGGGTGGGGGTGGACGTCTGCATGGGGTGAGGCTTCGGACGGGATGAGCGCAATGTACCGGCCCGGCCCCCGCCGCCGGTACGGACAGGCAATGTTGTGTCTCCGGGGCGGGACACGGATACACGCCAATACAAAGGTACCCACAAGCGGAGCGCGCGGGCCTATAAACCGGCCTGCGGGATTCGCCGCCAACAACGCTTCGGAGATCCTCGTGAGCCGCGTCATCGACTACTTCTTCGCCCCGCACAGCCCCTGGACCTACCTCGGCCATGAGCGCTTCGCCGCCATCGCGCGCGAGGCCGGCGCCACCGTGCGGCTGATCCCCGTCGACCTGCTCAAGCTGTTCGCCGTGTCCGGCGGACTGCCGCTGCCGCAGCGGCCGCCGCAGCGCCAGGCTTACCGACTGCTGGAGCTGCGGCGCTTCTCGCAGCATCTCGGCATGCCGATGAATGTCGAGCCGACGTTCTTTCCGGTCGCGCCGCACAAGGCGGCACGGCTGATCATCGCGGTCGACCAGGCCGACGGCGCGGATGCCGCGATGCGCCTGACCGGCGCGCTGCTGCGCGCGGTCTGGGAGCAGCAGCGCGACATCGCCGACGACGTCACGCTGACCGCCCTCCTCGGCGAGCAGGGACTGCCGGCCGAGCGTCTGACGCGCGCCGCGGAGGACGACATCGGCGCGCAGTACGACGCCAACACGCAGCGCGCGATCGACGCCAGCCTGTTCGGCGCGCCGAGTTACGTCATCGACGGCGAGCTCTTCTGGGGCCAGGACCGCCTGGACTTCGTCCAGCGCGAACTGGCGAACGCGAACACCAACGCATGAGCCGCTCGCCCGCATCGACTGCGTCGGCCACATCGGCCGCAGCATCGGCCGCAACCTCGATCAAGACGCGCCGTTTCGGCCCGCGCACGCTCTTCGCGCGCGTGTTCTGGCTGATGGTCGTCGGCATCGCGATCGCGCAGGCGCTGGCCTACGTCGCGATCCGCCAGGAGCGTTCGATGGCCCTGCGGGCGCTGATGATGTCGGGCGTCGAACGCGACATCGCCACCGGCGTCGCGGTGCTGGACCGCCTGCCGGCGGCGGAACGCGCCGACTGGCTGAAGCGCCTCGAGCGCCCGAACTACCGCTTCGCGCTCGCCGACGAACTCGATCCGACAGCCGGGCCGGTGGAACGGACCGACTTCAACGGGCCCTTCGTCGACGCGCTGGTGCAGGCGATGCAACCCTTCCGCATCGAACGCGCCGTGCAGCTCGGCGTCAAACGCTATCAACTGCTGGTGCGCCTGAACGACGGCGCCGCGGTGACGGTGCACGCGCAACGCGTCGACATGCCCATCCCCGAATGGGTGATGTGGGTGCTGGGCGCACAGCTCATCGTGCTGGCGGTGTGCAGCTGGATGGTGGTGCGACTGGTGACGCGTCCGCTGAAGACGCTGGCGTCGGCGGCGGACGACCTCGGTCCGGACCTGTCGCCCACGCTGATCCCCGAGGAAGGTCCCGCCGAAGTCGCGCACGCCGCGCGCGCGTTCAACGCGATGCAGCAGCGCATCGCCGGCTACACGGCGGAGCGGGTGGAGATCCTGGCCGCGATCTCGCACGACCTGCAGACGCCGATCACGCGCATGCGCCTGCGCGCCGACCTGATGAACGACGAGGAACTGCGCGGCAAGTTCCACCACGACCTGCACGCGATGCAGGTGCTGGTCCGCGAAGGGGTGACCTACGCACGCACGCTGCACGGCACGTCGGAAGTGCCGGCCCGGCTGGACGCCGATGCGCTGCTCGCGAGCATCGTCGGGGACTACCAGGACGCCGGGGAGGCTGTGGCGCTGGCCGGCGAGGCCGGGACGCCGATCATGGCGCAGCCGCAGGCGCTGAAGCGCATCCTGGTCAACCTGATCGACAACGCGCTGGCGTTCGGCGGCCAGGCCGAGATCCAGGTGACGCGCAGCGGCGCGCGACATCCGGAAGGCGCGCAAGACCCGACCCCTCGCCTCACGATCGCGGTGCTGGACCGGGGACCGGGGATCCCGGACGACCAGTTGCAGGCCGTGTTCAAGCCCTTCCACCGGTTGGAGACTTCGCGCAACCGCGACACCGGCGGCACCGGCCTCGGTCTGGCGATCGCGCTGCAACTCGCCACCGCCATGGGAGGGAACTTGTCCCTCCACAACAGGACGGGCGGGGGGCTGGAAGCCCGACTCACCCTCCCCGCCCCGCTGGCCTGACACTGTCCACGGCTTCTGTGGACAACTCTGTTGGCTCAACGGGCAGGGATGCTGCAAGCCGTTGATTCCTCACGGAATTCATTGCGGTGCCGCGAAATGAGGCAGTGGCTCAAACGGGCCATCCGAGCCATCCATCGAAGCTCGCCAGACTGTCCCTGTGAACTGTGGATAAGTCTGTTGGCTGCCTTTGCAGGGGCGACACAAGTCGTTGTTTCAACAGGGAAAAGCTTGCCGTGCTTCAAAACAAGGCAGGCCGGAGACGGGGGCGGTTGGCGACCAGCCGGCCTTGACGCGACGGTGCACCACGGTGGGCAAACTTCGTTCCACCTGCGCAGTTGCTCACAGTGCCCACCGGTTGTGCACCGGGCGGCCAGACTGTCCACGCGCTCTGTGGACAAGTCTGTTGGCTGCCCGGGCAAGGATGCTGCAAGTACTTGTCGTGGCAGGGAAATGCTTGCAATGCTGCGGAATGAGGCAGCCCCTCCTCGGAGGGATGGCCTCAGACGATCCGGAGGCCCAGGTTCGGCAGGCCGTCGATGTGGCAGTCGATGACGTCGCCCTTCACCACCGGGCCGACGTTCTCCGGGGTGCCGCTGTAGATGATGTCGCCGGGCTTGAGCTCGAAGGCGCGCGACAGCTGCGAGATCTGCTCGGCGACGCTCCAGATCATCTGGCTCAGATCCGCGTCCTGCTTGGTCTGGCCGTTGACCTTGAGCCAGATCGCGCCCTTGGACGGATGACCGCCGAGCCGCGCGACCGGGTGGATCGGACCGATGGGCGCCGACCGGTCGAAGCTCTTGCCGATCTCCCACGGCTTCTTCTGGTCGCCCATGCCGCGCTGCAGATCGCGGCGCGTCATGTCCAGGCCGATCGCGTAGCCGAACACGTGCTGGAGCGCCTGCTCCGTCGTGATGTCGCGACCGCCCTTGTTGAGCGCGGCCACCAGTTCGCATTCGTAGTGGTAGTTCTTCGTCAGCGTCGGGTACGGGTGATCGGCGACGGTGCCGGGCGCGACGTTCTGGATCGCGTCAGTCGGCTTCTGGAAGAAGAACGGCGGTTCGCGGGTCGGGTCGCTGCCCATCTCGCGCGCATGCGCCGCGTAGTTGCGGCCGATGCAATAAATGCGGCGCACAGGGAAACGCTGGTCGCTGCCGACGATGGGGATCGTCGTCTGCGGAACGTCGAACGGCGTTCGGGTCGTCCCGGCCGTCGGGGAGGTCGTATCGGCCTGGCCCGGCAGCGCGCAGCCGGCCACGGCGCCGGCGGCCATCGCGGCCGAGGTGTTGAGCAGGGAACGTCGGTCCATCGCGGTCTCCTTAGAGGTTGAGTTGTCCGACGCGGCGCGCCCCTGGAAAGCTGACGGACAGCCGCGGCCAGACGAGCGTAGGCGCGTGCCTGCGCCAACGCTTCCACGTTTCCCCTTGAAGTGAGACGGACGGGGCGAGGCCCGCACGTCGACGCCGGATCAGGCGCCTCGGGATCAGGCGCCGCTGTGGGCCGCGAGTTCCACGACCATCCGCAGACTCCTCAGCACCGCCGCGGGATCCTCGGCGTACTGCGCCTGCACGATCGCCCCATCGACCGCGACGGACAAGGCCGCGGCGATCTTCTTCCGCTGCCTCGACGCGGGCAGCAGCCCGGCGATCGCATCGGTCATGTCCTGCTTGTGGCGACGGGTCGCCTCGACCACCTCGGGCAGGGTCGGGCCCATCTCGCCCACGCCGTTCAGGAAAGCGCAGCCACGGAACTCCCCGAGCGCCTGACCGCCGAACCACTCGGCCATCGCCGGCACCAGCGCACCGACGCCCGCGCGCCCGTCCGTATCCTTGGTCGCTGCGCCGTGCCGTTCGAGCGCCCCGTTGAACCAGGCCATCCACCGTCCGTGCCGGAGATCGAGGTAGGCCAGGATCAGATCGTTCTTGCTCGGGAAGTGCCGATAGAAGGTGACCTTCGTGACGCCCGACGCCGCGATCACGCGGTCGATGCCGGTCGCGCGGATGCCCTCCGCGTAAAACAGGTCGTGGGCGGTTCGCAGGATGCGCTCGCGGGCGGGGAGTTCGCCGATGTCCACGCCAAGGTCGATGTCGTTCATGCGGATATTGTAGACAGACCTGTCTACATGCATCAGAATCCAACCCAAGTAGACAGACTTGTCTACATGAACCGATCTGACCCGTTCCAAGAAAGGACCCCGACCATGGACACCCGCCCGCCCCTGCCGCCGTTCACCCGCGACACCGCGATCCAGAAGATCCGCCTGGCCGAAGACGGCTGGAACAGCCGCGACCCCGCGCGCATCGTGCTGGCCTACAGCCCGGACACGAAGTGGCGCAACCGGGCCGAGTTCCCGCAAGGCCGTGATCAGGCGCAGGCGCTGCTGGAACGCAAGTGGACGCGCGAGCTGGACTACCGCCTGATCAAGGAACTGTGGGCTTTCGAGGGCAACCGCATCGCCGTGCGCTTCGTCTACGAATGGCACGACGACGCCGGCAACTGGTTCCGCAGCCACGGCAACGAGAACTGGGAGTTCGACGCTCAGGGTCTGATGACGCACCGCCACGCGAGCATCAACGACCAGCCGATCAAGGCCGAGGACCGCAAGTTCCATTGGCCGCTGGGCCGGCGGCCGGACGACCATCCTGGATTGACCGAGCTCGGCCTGTAAGCCGGACAGGCACATCGGCCTCAACGTCGTGACGCCGGTGTTCCACACCACCGAGAAGCGCTTCAGCACCGCCTTCAACTTCGGCGACCACCTCGCCGTCGGCGGGCTGCTTTTCGGGCCGACAGCCGGCGAGTGGTCGCTGCGGTTCCAGCACTTCTCCAACGGCAACATCGCGCGGCCGAATCCGGGCCAGAACTTCGTGCAGGTGCGGCGGAGCCAGGCGCTGTAGCCGACCGCTGGCCGACGGTCAGCTTCCCGCGCCCCTCTCACGCCAGGCGCTGGGCGACCGCCCCGTGTGCCGCAGGAAGAAGCGCGTGAAGTACGCCGGATCGGCGAACCCGAGTCCGTCGGCGATCTGCCGCACCATGAAGTTGGTGTAGCCGAGCTCTCGCTTGGCTTCGAGCAGCACGCGCTGGTGCAGGACGGCGAGCGCCGAGCACTGCAGGTGGCGGCGGCACAGGCGGTTCAGTTGCGTCGGCGTGATGCCCAGCGGCTCGGCCAGCGCCGCCACCGGGGGCTGGCGACGGTAGTGGCGCTCCACCTGCTCGCGGTAGCGGGCCAGGTGCTGCAGGGCGCGCCCGTCGCCGGACGTCAGCGCGTGGGAGTTGCCGTTCCCGCTCCCGTGCGGCGCCCCCTCCGACACGCCCAAGCGTGCCGCCTGCGTCGCCAGCAGGGCCACCGCGTGGTCCAGCGCGGGCGCGCGCCACGCCCCGGCGCCCGCATAGTCTTCCCTCAGGCCGTGACCGACGGCGAACAGCGCGCGCGTCACCGTCGCCCCGCGGTCGAGCGCGACCAGCCGCGGCTCGGCCAGGCTGTCCAGCAATTCGGGCAGGTGATCGAGCAACGCCCGCAGCCGGCTCTGGTCCAGCGTGATCACCAGCCCCTCCGTCTCCGGCGCGAAGCGGAAGCCGTGCACCGCCAGCGCCGGCACCCAGACCAGCGCCGGAGCGCGCAGCACGCGTTCCTCCTCGTCCATGCGGACGGTGACGCGGCCGCGTTCGATCAGCAGCAGCTGCACCAGCGCGCCGTGGCGATGCGGCTGGATTTCCCAATTGTGCAAGCGGCTGCGGTCCGCGATGGACTCCAGGTGAAGGCCGTCCAGCGCCGGGGAACGGCCATCTTCGCCGTAGAGCGAATACACCGGCGTCTCCGCCCGGCGGCGGGAGGGTCGACGAAGCACGGAGTCGGCAGCCATGGGTTCGGATTGTGCAAGTCCATGTCGGAGTCGTCCATTCACCGACGCGCGGCGGCCTCATAGGCTAGTGCTCATCGGAGACAACACCGCGGCCTCGCAACAAGGCTCAGCTCGCATGAAGGCTCTACGCACCCAGGTGCTCATCGTCGGCGCCGGACCCTCGGGGCTGCTGCTCGGCCAGCTGCTGCACCGCGCCGGCGTGGATACCGTCGTCGTCGAGCGCCAGAGCGGCGAGCATGTGCTGTCGCGCATCCGCGCCGGCGTGCTCGAACAGGGCACGGCCGATCTCATGGACGACGCCGGCGTCGGCGTGCGCATGCATGCGGAAGGGCTTGTGCACGACGGGTTCGCGCTCACGGTCGACGGCGCGCGGCACCGCATCGACCTGCGTGCGCTCACCGGCGGACGCACGGTGCTGGTCTATGGGCAGACCGAGGTCACGCGCGACCTGATGGGTGCGCGTGCAGCGGCCGACCTGCCCACCTTGTACGAAGCGGCCGATGTCCGCATCGAAGGATTCGACCGCGCGACGCCGCGCGCGCGCTGCACCGTCCATGGCGAGCCGGTCGACATCACCGCCGACTTCATCGCCGGCTGCGACGGCTTCCATGGTGTCTGCCGCGCGAGCGTGCCTTCCGGCGCCATCCAACGCTACGAGAAGGTCTATCCCTTCGGCTGGCTCGGCCTGCTGAGCGACACGCCGCCCGTGTCCGGGGAGCTGATCTACGGCCGGCATGCGCGCGGCTTCAGCCTGTGCAGCATGCGGTCGGCGACGCGCAGCCGCTACTACCTGCAGGTGCCGTCAACCGAGCGGGTCGAGGACTGGAGCGATGCGCGCTTCTGGGACGAACTGCGAGCCCGGCTCGACCCCGAGGCCGCGGAATCGCTCATCACCGGCCCCTCACTGGAGAAGAGCGTGGCGCCGCTGCGGAGCTTCGTCGCCGAGCCGATGCGCTTCGGCCGGCTGTTCCTGGCCGGCGACGCGGCGCACATCGTGCCGCCGACGGGCGCGAAGGGACTCAACCTCGCGGCGTCCGACGTCCGCTACCTGTCGCAGGCGCTGGTCGAGCATTACCGTGACGGCAGCGACGCCGGTCTGGACCGCTACTCCGCGCGCTGCCTCGCCCGCGTGTGGAAGGCAGAGCGCTTTTCGTGGTGGTTGACCGGCCTGATGCACAACTTCGACCAGGAGTCCGCGTTCCAGGCGAAGCTTCAAGCCGCCGAGCTGGACTACGTGCTCAGCTCCGAAGCCGCCCAGCGAGCGCTGGCCGAGAACTACGTCGGTCTCCCGCTGTAGCCCCGGCCATGGACCGGGTCGAGGATCAGTTGTCGATGATGTTGAGGAAATGATCGAGGATCACGAAGTGGTCCTCGAACAGCTGCGACTCCATCGCCGCCAGTTCGTTCCGATGGAACCAGCGCGCCTCCTTGACGTCGTCGCTCCCGACGACCTCGGGCAGCGTGCCCATCTCGCCGAACTTGAAATGGTGCGCCATCGTGATCAACCGCCCGCGCGCGCTGCGCAGCGGATCCTCGAAAGTCTCGACGCCGTGCAGCGCCGCGAGGATGGAAGACGGCAGCAGCGGGAACTGCGTCTCCTCGATCAACTCGCGGATCGCGCACGCGACCAGCTTCTCGCCGCGGTCCAGGTGGCCGCCGGGCACCGCCCAGAGGTCCTCGCCGAACGGCCCCTTGCGCCGCACCAGCAGCACGTGATCGCCCACGGTCACGACCGCATCGCCCGTCATGTAGGCGACCGCCGTGTACTTCTTCCGATAGTTCGCGATCGCGGCGTGCTCCGCCTTGCGCCGACGGTATTCCGGCAGGCGGCTCCAGGCCTGCAGCCACGCCCGCACCGGCGCGCTGACGTAAGGCGTCATCACCGTCAGCGCGGCGTCCGGATCGTCGGCCTCGAAGAACACCTGCCGCATCGCCGTCGCGTCGACATCGGCCAGCCGTTCCACCAGTTGCTGTCGCCAACGCGGGAAGTTGTTGAGGTAGTAGCTCGTGTGGTCCTTCTGATGGCCGACCAGCACGATGTCCGCGTCCTCGCCGGCGATGGCGCGAACGCCCATCGTCACGGCGGCGTTCCAGCGCTGGTCGTCGAAGTAGTCGCGCACCGGCAGCACGTGCAGGCGCTGCTGCTGCGCCGGCGTCAGGCTGGACAGCAGCATCTGCCGGCGTTCCTCATGGACGAAGGGATTGCGCGGATCGCGCGCCTTGTACGAGGAGCCCAGCACCGCGATCACCTCGTCCGCGAGGCCGAAGGCCGCCTGGAACAGCGCCTCCTGCCCCAGGTGCACCAGCTGCCAGCGGCCGACCACGACGGCGACGGTCTTGCGAGTCATGAAGGTCCTTCCGTTTCTCGATGCGATGTTCAGTAGTGCCTCGCCGCGATCGGCAACTGGCGGCCGCTGCCGAAGGCCCGCGCCCGCAGCCGCACGATGGGCGGCGCCTGGCGGCGCTTGTATTCGTTGCGGGCGATCATGCCTTTGATCCGCGCGATCAGCGCCTGACCTTCGTCGCTCCCGCGCAGCGCGGCGACCGCGGCCTCCGCGCCGGCGCGTTCGTCGTCGACCAGGCGCTCGCCCTCGATCAGCACCTTCAGCACCTCGTCCAGGACCTCGTAGGGCGGCAGGCTGTCGGTGTCGCGCTGGTCGGGCGCGAGCTCGGCGCTCGGCGGCTTGTCGAGGATCGCCGCCGGGATGATCTCGCGACCCGCGGTCTCGTTGAGATGTCGGCTCAGCGCGAAGACTTCCGTCTTGTAGAGATCGCCGATCAGCCCCAGCCCGCCGTTGGTGTCGCCGTAGAGCGTGCAGTAGCCGACGGCGATCTCGCTCTTGTTGCCGGTCGTCAGCAGCAGGTGACCCTGCGCATTGGACACGGTCATCAGCAGCGTCCCGCGCACGCGGGCCTGCAGGTTCTCCAGCGCGAGGCCGGACGGCCGCAGCGCCAGCGTGCTCGCCGCCATCGTGTCGCCGATCTGGCGCACGATGTCCTCGATCGGGCAGGTGTCCAGCGGAATGCCGAGCGCATCGCACAGCGCCTTCGAATCGTCGACGCTGCCGGACGACGAGAACCGCGACGGCATCGTGATCGCCGAGACCTTGTCCGCGCCGAGCGCCTCCACCGCGAGCGCCAGGGTCAGCGCGGAGTCGATGCCGCCCGACGAGCCGACGACGACGCGGTCGAAGCCGCAGCGCCGGGCGTAGTCGCGCAGGCCGAGCACGATCTGACGGCGGTAGAACGCCATCGTGTCGAGCCCCGCGCTCGCGGGCGGGGGCGGCAGCGCGCCGCCGTCGCGCGACGAGAAGAGTCCGCGATCGGTCTCGAAGCGCAGCGTGACGACCTGCGACTCGAAGCGCCCGGCCTCGAAGACCACGCCCGGTTCCGGCTCGATCGCGAAGGACGCGCCGTCGTAGACGAGCTGGTCGTGGCCGCCGACCTGGTTCACGAACACCAGCGGCAGGCGATGGCGCCAGCAGGCGGCGCGGAACACGGCATGCCGTTGCTCGCGCTTGCCGACGTTGCTCGGGCTCGCATTGATCGAGACGATCAGGTCCGGCGCGGCGTCGGCCAGGCGCTGGAACGGATTGACCGCATAGTCCTTGCCGTCGTCGTTCCAGCCGTCTTCGCAGATCATGAAACCGACCTGCGTGCCGCCGATGCGCAGCACGCGCGCGACGTCCGGACCGGGCTCGAAGTGGCGGCGTTCGTCGAAGACGTTGTAGGTCGGCAGCAGCTGCTTGTGATAGTCGAGCAGCACTTCGCCGTCGCGGATCACGAGCAGCGAATTGCGGAAGGCCTTGCCCGCGCCGGGATGGCGCGTGGGCGCGCCGACGACCCAGTAGACCGAGTCGACCTCGCGCGTCGCGGCCAGCAGCGCGGTCATCGCCCGGTCCAGGCGCCGGCGGAAGTCCTCGTCGTCGAGCAGGTCGGCCGGGTAGTAGCCGGTCAGCGAGAGTTCGGGGAAGACGACCAGGTCCGCGCCGTCCTGACGCGCCTGCCGCGCGGCGTCCAGATGCAACGCGAGGTTGCCGTCGAGGTCCCCGATCGTCGGGTTGATCTGGGCCAGGGTGATCTTGAGCATGACGTCGCTCCGTTCATTCATGCGGTGCCGACGCGGAACACCTGCCGCAGATAGTCCAGGAAGGTCTGGTCGTCGCAGAGCGTCTTGCCCGGCGCGTCCGAGAGCTTGGCGACCGATTGCCCGTTGCACCGGACCAGCTTCATGACGATGTTGAGCGGCTTGGGACCCAGGTCGTTGCTCAGGTGGGTCCCGATGCCGAAGCCCACCGGCACGCGCCGCGCGAAGTGCGTGTGCAGGCGGAAGGCCTCGTCGCAGTTCAGACCGTCGCTGAACACCAGGCGCTTGGTGAACGGATCGATGCGCAGCGTCGCGTAGTGCGCGAGCGCCTTCTCGCCCCAGACCACCGGATCGCCGCTGTCGTGCCGCAGGCCGTCGAACAGCTTCGCGAAGTACAGGTCGAAGTCGGCGAGGAAGGCGTCCATGCCGATCACGTCGGTGAGCGCGATGCCCAGGTCGCCGCGGTACTCCTGGACCCAGCCTTCCAGCGCGGCCTTCTGCGAGAGGCGCAACTGGACGCCCACCGCCTGGTAGGTCTGCAGGTACTCGTGCGCCATCGTGCCGATGGGAATCAGGCCGTGGCGACGCGCCAGCTCGACGTTGGACGTGCCCTTGAAGACCGAGGGGATCTCGCGCTTCAGCATGGCGACGACCTCGTCATGCCAGTCGCCGGAGAAGCGCCGGCGCAGACCGAAGTCGAAAAACTCGAAGGGATAGGCGTCCTTGCCGAGCGTCCCGGCCACGGCCGCGGCGTAGTCGCGCAGTCGTGCCGTCTTCGCGGCGAGCCGTGCGCGGCCGTCGGCCAGCACCTCGTCCTCGCGGCCCGCGCACAGGCGACGGAAGTACAGTTCGTTCACGATGGCCAGCACGAAGATCTCGAAGCCCATCACGTGGACCTGCGGCCCCTTGGCGACGATCACCAGCTGGCCCGCCTCGGCGTCCTCCCCGGGGCGCGCCTCGATGAAGCGGCGCTGGAATCGGAAGATCCGCAGGAAGTCGATGAAGTCCGACTTCATGAACCGCAGGCCGCCGAGGTAGGCGAGTTCCTCATCGCTGAAGCTCAGCGTGCAGAGATGATCCAGCTCGCGGTTGACCGCGTCGCTGAGCTCGCTCAGCGGGAAGGCCGGGGTGTTGCGGCAGACGAAGCGGTACTCGGCGTCGTTGGCCGGGAACGCGTGCAGCAGGGTCTGCCACATCGTGAACTTGTAGAGGTCGGTCTCCAGCAGCGAACGGATGACAGGCGTGGTGTTCATGACATCGCTCCGATCAGGCCGACAGCAGGCCGAGCGCCTGCGCCGCGGTCATCGTCCGCACGCCGAGCGCGCGGGCGCGGTCGACGAAGGCCGTCGCACCGGCCTCGAAGCCGCCGACGGGGCTCATCGCATCCTCGATCAGCACGATGCGGGACAGCCGCTCGGCGCTCATCTCGCCGAAGAGGTCCTCCGCCGTCGCCGCGACGCAATGGCTGCTGGCCTCGCCGGCGATGAAGGTCAGGCCGGGGAAGCCGACGATGCGGTCGACCAGCGCGCGGTTGGTCTGCGTGCGGGGATCGGAAGCGATGGGCACTTCGGCGCGCACGGCGCTGTACTGCTCGGTCATCGGATTCTGGCCCTTGAGGACCTTCTCCACCGTGCGCAGCCGCGTGGCTTCCCAGCGGCCCAGCGCGGCGGCAAGCTCGCCATGCACGTTGTGGCCCCAGGTGCCGACGACGCAGTGCGTCGGCCAGACCATCAGGATGTACTTCTTCGGGCTGGCCTCCAGGGCATCGAGGTAGGCCAGGACCTGATCTCGCAACGCCGCATCGCGCGGCGCGAAGCGGCCGGCGCGGACGTCCTCGGCCTTGATCTGCGTGAACGGCGAGACCGGCGAGACCGGCGACCCCGGCAGCGGGGCGCCTTCGACGCCCTCTGCGCCGTCAGCACCGGGCTGCTGCCAGAACGCGGGCCGCTCGATCGCGTAGACCGGGTGCGAGTCCAGCGTCACGACGATGTCCGCGATGGCGGCGCCAGCCTGGTCCACCAGCGCGGCCAGGCGCTTCATGTCCGCGTCCGCGCCGGCCACCGGCAGCGTCGCGCCGTCGATGTCGCAGAAGTCGTTCTGCGGGTCGACGATCAGCAGTTGGAGGGGCTGGGGGCGTGGGGTGGTCATGCGAACTCCGATTCCGTCTTTGTCATGTCGTGGCGTCAGCATACCCCACTTCGTGCTTTGTCGCACTAAGTGATCAAGGAACAGTCGCGCGTGATGAAACCAAGTGTTGCCCAAGGCTCCATCGATGCCATTGATTCCAGGATCCGTTCGGAGCCGCTGTTTGACGCGTGGCCAGATCGCCGCTCATAATTCGTGCTTTTCCGCACTAAGAAGAACGATCCCGTGGACTTCCAACGCCCCATCGTCACCGTCGACATCGTGCTGCTGACGCTGCGCGACGGCGTGCTGCAAGCGGGTCTCGCTCAGCGGGAGAAGGCGCCGGCGCCGGGCGCGTGGACGCTTCCGGGCGGCTGGGTGCACACCGACGTGGACCAGGATGCGGACGACGCCGCTGCGCGCATCCTGCGCGAGAAGGCCGGGCTGGTGTCGCCTTACCTGGAACAACTCAAAACCTTCTCGGGGATGCACCGCGATTCGCGCGGGTGGTCGCTGTCGGTCAGCTACTACGCGGTCGTGCCGGCCGATGTCGATCGCGGCGCGGCAGAGAACGCCGACGCGGGGGCCAACGCCGGTGCGGACACCGCGGCCGGCACGGACGCGCGCTTCCGCTGGGCCGCCGTGGACAGCCTGCGTTCCCTGCCCTTCGACCACGCGCATATCCTGCGCACGGCGGTCGAGCGCGTGCGGTCGAAGACCTTGTACTCGTCGCTGCCGGTGCACCTGATGCCGGCGGCGTTCACGCTCGGCGAACTCCAGCGCACCTACGAGCAGGTGCTGGGCGCCGAGCTCGACAAGCGCGGGTTCCGCCGGCGCATCGACGAGCTCGACGTGATCGAGGAGATCCCTGGCGCGTTCACCAGCGGCGGCAGCCATCGGCCGGCGCAACTGTTCCGCAAGAAGCCGCACGCCCCGGCGCTGAAGACGGTGACGAGCAATCTGGCGGTGGGTTGAGGCTTCAGCGCGCGCTCAAGCCCTTGAGCAGCGCCTCGTGGAATTCCTTCGGCGACTCCACTTGCGGCGAGTGGCCCAGCGCGGGGAACTCGACCAGCGACGCGCCGGGAATCATCTTCGCGGTCGAGCGGCCCAGCGTCGCGTAATCGCCGAGCTGCTCGGCGATCTCCTTCGGTGCGCGGACCGCGCCCGGTGCGGTGCGGTCCTTGCCGCCGATCATCAGCAGCGTGCGCACCTTCAGCCGCGGCAGCTCCTGCACCACCGGCTGCGTGAAGATCATCTCGGACGTCTGCGCCTGGTTCCACGCGACCTGCTCTCGCCCCGGTCCCGCGTACTGGCCGGCGGACATGCGCACCCAGCGGTCGTACTCCGGCTTCCACTGGCCGTTGTAATAGAAGCGCAGCTGGTAGGCCTTGATGGTCTCGGCCGTCGTCTTGAGCTCCTGCGCGTAGAGCTGGTCGATCGTCGCGTACGGCACGCCGGCGGCCTGCCAGTCTTCGAGGCCCAGCGGGTTCACGACGACCAGCTGCTCCACCTGCGCCGGATACGCGAGCGCAAAACGCATCGCGAGCATCCCGCCCATCGAATGGCCGATGACGGTCGCCTTCGCGATGCCCAGCGACTGCAGCAAGGCCTGCGTGTTGGCCGCGAGCTGGTTGAAGCTGAACTGGTAGCCGGCGGGCTTGCTCGACGCACAGAAGCCGATCTGGTCCGGCGCGATGACGCGGTAGCCCGCGCCGGTGAGCACGGTGATCGTCTGCTCCCAGGTCGCGCCGCAGAAGTTCTTGCCGTGCAGCAGCACCGCGGTCCGGCCGTTGGGCTGACCGGTCGGGGCGACGTCCATGTAGGCCATCTCCAGCGCCTGCCGCTGCGAGGTGAGCTTGAAGCGCTGCTGCGGATGCGGGTAGTCGAAGCCCTCCAGGCGCGCGCCGTAGGCGGGCGCGTCCTGCGCCGACGGCGCGCTCTTCGTGGGCGGGGCGCTCTGCGCATTCGCGCTGAATGTGCAGAGGGCGAATGCCGCGAGCGCGGCGGCAGACAAGGTCTTCATCACGGGGAACTCCAGTGGCGACGGAACGGCGCGCCGAGGCAGGCAAGTGTCGTTCCCTCTCTCCCCGCGAGCAGCCCTCAGCAGCTTCAACGCTGATCGAGATAGCCGAAGCTGCCGTGATCGCGGATCTCCTCCGCGGCCAGTCGCGCCGCCTTCATCGCATGCCGGAAGAGCGACATCGCCAGACTCACGCGCTTCACGCCGGCCTCGCCGAGCTCGCGCACCGTGAACGATCGCCCTGGAATGCCGGCCATGAAGTTGACCGGCTTCGTCACCGAGACGCAGACCCGGCGCACCGCGTCGAGGTCCGGCAGCAGCGGCGCGAACAGCACATCGGCGCCCGCGCGTTCGAAAGCCTGCAGGCGGCGGATCGTGTCGTCGAGGTCGTTGATGCCGTGGAGGAAGTTCTCCGAGCGCGCCGTGACCACGAAGGGGAACGGCAACACTCGCGCCGCCTCGACCGCAGCGGCCACACGCTCGACGGCGAGATCGAAGTCGAGGATGGGCGCCCCGCCCTCGCTGGACGAATCCTCGATGGAGCCGCCGACTGCGCCCGCCTCCGCGGCGAGGCGGATCGTCAGCGCGCAATCCTCGGGGCGATGTCCGAAGCCGTTGCCCAGGTCGGCGCTCAGCGGCAAGGGCGTGGCGCCAGCGAGCAGCCTGATGTGCGCGAGCGTCTGCTCGCGCGTGAGCTGGCCGTCGCGGCGTCCGACGGCCTCGGCCGCCGCGGCGCTCGACGTCGCCAGCGCGGCGAAGCCCGCCGCTTCCAGCATCCTCGCCGAGGCGATGTCCCACGCGTTCGCGATCACGAAGGGGTCAGGTCTTTCGTGCAAGGCACGCAGCGCGGCGGCCATCGCGGCCAGGGTCTCGACGGTGGGTTCGTCGTGGGTCGACACGGTGCTCATGGCGGCTTCCTCAGTGGGACAGACGACGGATGCTAGGCCGCGCTGCTGCCGCCGTCTGGCAGCAATCGGACCTGTTCCCCACACCCCGCCAATCCCCCCACGCCAAGCCGCTACCTCCAAAAGGGTGGCAACGCCGCCACGGTTTTTCCGGCTCTCCCCTGCGAACGGGGGCGGATCGCGCGGCCTGCGCACCCTCAGCCCCAACCACAATGTTGCGAACCATTCGCATTTGATAACGTGTCGCGTTACGCTGAATGCCCGATCTGCCCCTGCCCCTGCCCCTGCCCCTGCCCCTCTCCCGGTCCCCGGTCCCCGTTCCTCGTCCCCCGGTCCCCACCCCATGTCCCTCCACGCCTTCCGCGCCTCCGCGCCCCGCCTGTCCCTGATCTCCCTGTCCGTCCTGGCGCTGCTGGTGCCGCTCGCGGCCCGCGCGCAGACCGTGCCTGCCGAGACGCCGGCCGCCGATGCGACGTCCTCGACCGCGACCCCTCAGGCGGCCGCAACGGGCGACGGCACGCAGAAGAAGCTGCTGCTGGACGAGGTCGTCGTCACCGGCGTGCGCAAGAAGACCTTCGCGCCGACCACCGTGCGCGTCGGCGCCTTCCGCGACCAGGACCCGCTGGACGTGCCGCTGACCAACAACGTCATGTCGCGCGACCTGCTGGATGCGCAGGCCGCGCAGGGCCTGTTCGACGCGCTGAAGAACACCGCCGGCGTGACCCGCTCGCAGGTCAGCGGCTCCACCTACGACAACCTCTCCATCCGCGGGATCATTGTCGAGAACCGCAGCAACTACCGCCTCAACGGCAACCTGCCCGTCGTCAACCTGATCGACATCCCGCTCGAAAACAAGGAGCAGGTCGAGGTACTGAAGGGCGCCTCGTCGATGTACTACGGCATGGTGCCGCCGTCGGGCATCGTCAACTTCGTGACCAAACGCGCCGGCCCGACGCCGGTGACGTCGATCACGACCACCGTCAACGACCACGGCGGCGCGAAGGTCCACATGGACATCGGCCGGCGCTTCGGCGAAGACGACAGCGTGGGCATCCGCGTCAACGCCGCGACCAGCAAGGAAGAGACCGGCATCGACCGCTACAAGGGCGATCGCGACGTGCTGACACTGGCCGCGGACTGGCGCGCGACGTCCTGGGCCAACTTCAAGCTCGACGTCGAGCACTACCGCAAGAACACCAGCGAGCAGGCCGCCATCCAGCTGCCCGCCGCGGTGAACGGCGTGATCACGCTGCCGAGCGTGCCGGACAACAAGACCAACCTCGCGCCCGAATGGGCCCGCTACGACGCGCAGGCCGACAACGTGCTGCTGCGCGGCGACTTCGCGCTGAGCGACGACTGGGTGCTGAGCATCGAGACCGGCCGCGCCCAGACCGAACGCGACCGCAACAACACGACCTTCATCAACTACAACCCGCAGACCGGCGCCGGCACGGCCAGCGTCAACGTGCTGAAGGGCCAGAAGTACACCAACACGAACCACCGCGTCGAGGCCATCGGCCGCTTCGACACGGTCGGCATCGGCCATGAGCTGACCTTCGGCGCGACCTACAACCGGCGCGAGTCCGCCGGCTGGATGAGCGGCACGGCGACCGCGCCTCAGAACCTGTACGCGCCGGTCGACATCGCGCAGCTGACCCCGACGCTGCGTCAGGCCGGCTTCCCGTCCGAGATCAACGACCGCGGGTTGTACGCGTTCGACCGCATCTCCGTCGGCGAGCAGTGGCAGTTCCTGGCCGGCCTGCGCAAGACGATCTACCGCAGCGAGGCGACCAGCCCCACCGCGCCGGTCAGCGTCTATCGCGCGGACAAGGTCACGCCCAACTTCTCGGTGATGTGGAAGCCGATGAAGGACCTGAGCGTCTACGGCAGCCTGCTGCGCGGTCTGGAAGAGACCGGCACCGCGCCGCTCACCGCCGACAACGCCGGCCAGGTGCTGGCGCCGGCCGTGAGCAAGCAGCGCGAGCTGGGCGTGAAGGCGCGCGTGGGCGAGGTGCTGCTGCAGACGGCGGTGTTCCAGACGGACCGCGCGCTGACGACGACGATCAACCGCGTCTTCCAGGTCGGCGGCGAGGCGCGTTATCGCGGCCTGGAGTTCTCCGCCAGCGGCGAGATCGGGCGCGACTTCGCGATCGTGGCCTCCGCGCTGCTGCTCGATGCCGAGATCACCCGCGTCGGCACCAGCAACGCGGGCGAGCTCGGCCAGTCGCCGGAGAACACGCCGAAGAACACGCTGAGCCTGTTCGGCGAATACCGCGTGCCGGTCGTGCCGGGCCTGTCGCTGAACGCCGGCGTGTACCACTTCGGCAAGCGCGCCGTGAACAACCTCAACCAGGGCTGGGTCGGTGCGTACGAGACGCTGTCGATCGGCGCGCGCTACCAGTTCCGCGTCATGGACAAGGCGGTGAACCTGCAGGCCAACGTCGACAACCTGACCGACAAGGACTACTGGAGCACCGCCGGCAACAATCTGCTGGGCGTCGGCGCGCCGCGCACGGTGCGCCTGACCGCCAAGGTCGACTTCTGATCGCCCGATCGCAGAACCGCGGGAGCAACGAACCATGGCTCTGATGACCGCGCGCCGCGTCTGGATGTGGCTGCACCGCTGGATGGGGCTGACGCTGGGAATGCTGCTCGCCGCGGCGGCGCTGCTCGGTTCGCTGATGACGGTGCTGCGCCCGCTGGACGAGGCCATGCATCCGGAACTGTTCCGTGCGCCGGTGATCGATGTGCGGCCCGGCTTCATCCCGCCGGCCACACCGCTGGAGACGCTGCGCCGCCGCGTGGCCGATGAATTCGGACCCAAGGCGACGATGACGATCCGTCCGCCCCGCGAGGAAGGCGAGTCGCTGCGCGTGGCGGTGCGTTCGCCGTCCTGGGCGGGCACGGTCTACCTGGACCCGGTCGACATCGTCGAGCTCGGCCGGCGCGGCGAGACGGAAGGCGTGGCCAACTTCGTCTTCGAATTGCACAGCGAGCTGCTGCTCGGCGACACCGGCAAGGCGACGCTCGCCTTCACCGCGCTGGCGTATCTCCTGCTGCTGATCACCGGCCTGATCCTGTGGTGGCCGCTGAACGCGGCACAGTGGAAGCACGCCTTCAAGCTGAAGCTGGACAAGGGCACCACGCGCAGCCTGTTCGACCTGCACCGCTTCGCCGGTGCGGTACTGGGCCTGCTGATCGCCGTGACGGTCGCCAGCGGCGCGTGGATGGCCTACCGGCCCATCGGCGGCTGGCTCAACACGCTCGTCGGCGACACGGCACCCAAGCCGCCCAAGATCGAGAAGGCGCAGGGCGAGCGCGTGCCGCTGGACCTGGTCGTCACCGAGGCGCGCATGCGTTGGCCGGGCGCGCAGCTCGGCTTCGTCCAGTTGGGCGCCGCGGACACGCGGCCGGTGCGGCTGCGCTTCAAGCTGGCCGGCGATCCGCATCCGAACGGGCTGTCCTCGATCTGGGCGCATCCGGTCGACGGCCGCGTGCTCAGCCAGCAGCGCTGGGACGACCTCGACCTCGCGGTACGGTCCACCGCATGGATCTATCCGCTGCATGCGGGCGAGCTGTTCGGCCTCGCCAACCGCGCGATCACCGGGGTGCTCGGGCTGGTGCTGTTCGGGATGGGCGTCACCGGCGCATGGTTGTGGTGGAGGCGGCGGCGCTGAGGTGATCGGGCGCTCGGGCGCTCAGCCGTCGAGGTGCTGAGGCAGCCCGCCCCACGTCTCCCTCAGGGCCTGATCAGCTCGTCGATGCAGCGCGCCACCACGTCGCTGCCGGGGTCCGGATCGAAGTAGTGCGTGTGGGCCCCGCCGCCGATGCATATCTCTTTGCGCGGCGGGTCATCGAGCGCAACGGCGCCCGGCTCGTAGAAGGCCGGTTCGCGCTGCGCACCTTCGGGTTTGGGCTGCCAGATCCATCGGCCCACGTAATCGCCTGCGGTGAACACGTTGGTCCACTTGTCCACGCCAAGCTCGCGGAGCTCCGGCCCATCCAGCACCCAGCGATAGAGGTCGGGGAAACGCGCCGCATAGAGCTGGCGCAGCGGGCTGCCGGCGGTGAACAGGTGAACCTCGATCTCTTCCAGCCATTGGCCGAGCACCGCCGCGCGGCTGTCGTCGCCGCGTCGGCCACGGTAGGCCAGGTAGCGCAGCAGGTCGGCCGTGATGACGGTGCCCTGGCTGTGCGAAACGATGACGACACGCGTCACACCTTCCTCCTTCAGATGCTCGAGCAGCGCGACGTAGCGCGCGAAGATGCGCGCCCGCGGGATCGCACCGGCGGCACTCGCAGCATCAGGCGGCTGTAGGTCGCGTCGCTGTAGCGGGTTCCGTCAGGCGATCGCGCAGTGAGTAGAGCGGCTAATGCGCGGACGGAGTCGCTAGGCGCCTGATCGGCCCCACCGTGCACCGTGACGACGGCAGTTTTCTCGTGCTCGGCCATGCCTACCCTTCCCAAAACAATCCTCATCTTGAATTCAGGATGGTGCGCGGGCACGGCAATGTCATCCCCGATAGATGGGATACCTCTGCTCCCGTCTCGGCAGCCATTGCGAACGGCGCGGGCCCGTCCGCGCAAGACCCGGCCCCGCACCCCGCGTTCGGGCGTCCCCGACGACGGCGACGGGCTCACCCTGCCCCGGGACTCTCATCTGCCCACGGTCCTGCGCCACCGCCTCCCTCACCCCGGTGCGCCCCACCTGATGCCGCTGTACCACCTGCCTCCCTCGCCCATCCCGCCCTCGCCCGTCGGGATGCCTCCTTCGCCTTTCGGGCTGTCGTCCAGCGACGAGCGGCCCGACCCCGCCGCCCCTGAGACAGAGCCCTCCCCGCTCGATGCGGCGGGCGACGAAGCACTGGAGCGCCGCTGGGCCCATTCGATCGCCGCGCACGCGCTGTGGTCCCGCCAGGCGCCGGTGGTGCCGCTGCTGCTGGACTGGCTGCGCGACGCCGAACCCATCGCGCGCGCGCTGGGTCCGGCCATGTGGCGGCACTTCGCACAGCATCTATTGCAGCACGCCAGCACCCGCGACCTGCGCGCGATGGGGCTGGACGAGCGCGTCGAGTCCCGCGTCTGGAGTACCTGGCCCGAATGGCGGACCGCCGGCTTCCGCATCGCGGACGCCCCGGGCCGGCTGCATCGGGCCGTCGTCTGGTGGGAAGACGGCCGTGCCCCCGATTACCCCGACACCGAGCGCGTCTTCGAGATGCCCTACGGTGCGGCGCTCTGGCTGGACGGCCGGCTGCTGCCCTACCCGCAGGAGCTGACCTTCGGCTGCTCGATCAACGGTTCGGGCGAGTGGATCGACGACCGCTACTTCGTCGTCGACGTCGACGGCCCGCCGGAGCATCCCGACTACGTCGAGGAACTGGCCAACGGCCGCGGCTCGGTGCTGAGCCTGCTGGTGGTCGACGCCCGCCATCGCACCTGCCACCTGCTGAACCCGCGCGCCCACGAGCCCTGGCTGCGTCCGCGGATCACCGTGCAGGACGACGGCCGCTGGCGCATCGATCCCGGCACCGACGCGGGCGACCTGGACACGCAGTACGACGAGGACGCCGACCGGCCGCCCGTGCCGTCGCGGCTGATGGTGCCGTCGGACCTGCCGCCGGCCTCGATCGAGGCTGAGATCCCCGACGAGGAGGCCGAACCGCGTTCGCTGGCACCGGCCTGGCGCCATGTCGTCGACGCCTGGAACGCGGACCGCGACCGGCTGGTGGGCCTGCTCGGGGAACTGAACTACGAGCTGGCACTCGACAGTTTCCGGGACGCCGCCTTGGGTTGGTGAGCCGGAGCGGCCTACATCGCCACCCAGGCCCCCTCGTTGATTCGCCCATGACGATCCAGCGGATGACGGGGCGTCCATCCGGCTGCCTCCATGCAGGCCCGCATGGCCTGCCTGAGGCGATCGTCGCCATGACGCCCCACGATGAAGACCGTCCGTTCATCAAGACGACCTTGAGCCAGCAACGCACGGAAGATGTTGCGGGCCAGGCACGGATTGATGCCGGACCGCGAGCTTGCTTCACCGGTCGCCACGGCAGACCGATGAAGGTCCAGCGAATTGCGTCGGTCGTCGTAACCCAGCGACGGCCGCAGAATCCCTCGCGCCAGGGCATCGTTCAGTTGGTCGGCGGCCTCCTTCCACCGATGGGTTCTCTCGAACACAGCAATCATGGCCGTGCAGGTCTCAAGATCAGGACGGATGCCCTGCTTCAACAGGTACTCGAACCATTCAGTGGCCCCCTGCGCATCCCCGGCCTTCTCGTACGCCGAGATCAGCGCGTTGTAGGTCACCACATTCGGCGAGACCCTGCGGCTCAGCATGTGCAGGAACCAGGAGCGCGCGCCTTCCACATCCCCGACCTTCGCGTGCGCTGAGATCACGGCGGTGAACATGTGGACATCCCGTACGACGAACCTCCCGGTGTGCGGGCACACGGCCCGCCTCAGCTCCCGCATGCCAGCGTCGGCAGCCGGCAAGTCCCCGCCGCACCGCCGGATCAACGAGCCCGTCATCTTGAGCACGGCGAGCTCGTCCGGCTGACCCGCAACGAACGCGTCGACGATCGGTGCATGGCGCGCTCCGCTGACCGACCCCTGTTGCCTGCGCAGTTCCCCCCGTCCGTACGGCTGGAAGCGGTGGCCACGCGCCCTTCGACCCACTTCCGGCTCGGCGTCATCGGGTCTTCTCGACTTCAGAGACGCCCCCTCGTTCGAGGCGGAATCGTCGACCTTCAACGATTGAACATTCTCCAGCCGAGCCGGCAGCAACGAGAAGGACATGGCATCTCCAGAGATGAAAGAGACGCCGAGTGCACAGGGGGCGCTGGGAGGTTCCCCGCCGCCAGGCCTCACCTCCGGGACACCCCTGCCGTGGAGACGACCCGCGACCTGACAGGCCTCGCCGCGACGTCCTTCCCCGCGGCCGTCTCGCGGCAGCAGCTCATGAACTGCTCCGCGGCCGGCGACGGCCGGCGGTTGCGCAGGGTCAACAGGCCGATCGGCGGGAGCTCGATCGGCACGTCGATGGGCAGCGCCTTCGCCAGGCCCTCCTTGGCGAGGTAGCGCGCGACGTTGTCCGCCACGAAGGCCGCCGCCCCGCGCTGGCGCAGGAAGGTCAGCGTGACCAGGAAGGACGCGCTCTCGACGATGTCGCTCGGCGGATCCAGCTGCTGTGAATAGAACATCTGGTTCAGCTTGATCCGCGACGAGGCCCACGGCGGCGGCATCACCCACGGCATGCCGGCGAGCTCCGCCCACGGCGGCTGCCTGCGCCTGCGGGCCGTGGCCAGCGGATGGTCCGGCCGCACGACGATGCGCATCGCCTCCTCCACCAGCGGCTCCGTCGACAGGTCCGGCGACGCGTAACCCGGCTCCAGCCGGGCCACGATCACGTCGAGCTCGCCCACGCGCAGCCGCGGCAGCAGGCGCGTCAGGTCGCCTTCCTCGATGTGGACGGTCGTCAGCGACGAATGGCGCTTGAGCCGCTCGACCGCGCCGGCCACCAGGCCGGGCGTCGCCACCACCATCGCGCCGACGCTCACCCGCCCCGCCGCGCCGCTGGCCACGGCGGCGATCTCGTCGCGGGTGCGGGCGTAGTCCGACAGCACCGAGCGGGCGAAGCGCACCACGGCCTCGCCGAAGGGCGTCGGCTCGGTGCCCCGCGTGGAACGCGTGAACAGGTCCAGCCCGAACATGCGCTCGACCTCGGCCAGCGACTTGGACACCGCCGGCTGCGTCTGCGACAGGAATTCCGACGCGCGGCCAAGGTGGCGGAACTGGTCGAGCGCGACCAGCATCTGCAGGTGGCGCAGCTTCAGGTTGGAACGGAGCACGCGGTCGATCTGGCTCATGGGCCGATCTTAGGACGCCGGCGCGCCTTCATTCCGTTCATGACATGAAGGCAGTCCAGTTCTTCAATTGAGTCGCATGCAGCGGGTGCCCACAATGCGTCGCATCGAGACCTCGACGACGACGCGCCATGGCGCACCGGCCCAACGAGGCCCCAGCCCACGAGTCCGATCGGTGCGAGCATCGATCCCGAGCCAGGAGACAAGACATGACCATCCGCATGGACCGCCGCCGCGTCCTGCTCGCCGGCGCCGCCGGCCTCGGCGCCAGCGCCCTCGCGCTGCCGCCTTTCGTCAGATCCGCCCACGCCGCCGCGTATCCCTCCGAGCGCGCCATCACCTTCATCTGCCCATGGCCCGCCGGCGGCACCGCCGACGTGACGATGCGCTCGCTGTGCATGGCCGCGGGCAAGGTGCTCGGCCAGACCATCATCATCGAGAACCGCGCCGGCGCCTCCGGCATGCTGGGCACCAAGGTGCTGTCGACGTCCAAGCCCGACGGCTACACGATCGGCCAGGTGCCGATCTCCGTGACCCGCTTCGCGCAGCTGCGCACCGTGCAGCTCGATCCGCTCAAGGACTTCACCTACCTCGCCCGCGTCAACGGCCAGACCTTCGGACTGGTGGTGCGCGCCGACTCGCCGTGGAAGACGCTGGCCGAGTTCGTCGCCGCCGCCAAGGCCAAGCCGGGGATGATCACCTACGGCAGCGCCGGCATCGGCGGCGCCACCCACGTGGGCATGGAG
The DNA here is from genome assembly GCF_048957715.1 of Mitsuaria sp. CC2. Taxonomy (NCBI): domain Bacteria; kingdom Pseudomonadati; phylum Pseudomonadota; class Betaproteobacteria; order Burkholderiales; family Sphaerotilaceae; genus Roseateles; species Mitsuaria sp. CC2. The sequence goes on from NZ_JARVXN010000038.1 coordinate 105,298, forward strand.
GAGTTCAACCTCCTCGCCGGCATCCAGCTGAACCACATCCCCTACAAGGGCGGCGCCCCGGCGCTGCAGGACCTGCTCGGCGGCCAGGTGGACGCGGTGGCGGACTCCACCTCGTGGGCCCCGCACGTCAAGTCCGGCAAGCTGCGCCTGCTGGTCACCTGGGGCGAGACGCGCACCAAGGACTTCGCCACCGTGCCCACGCTCAAGGAGGCCGGCTACGACCTGGTCGTCGACGCGCCCAACGGCATCGGCGCCCCCAAGGGCATGGACCCGGCGGTGGTCGCGAAGCTGCGCGACGCGTTCCGCAAGGCGGCCGCCGATCCCGATTTCATCGCCACCTGCGATCGCATCGACTCACCGGTGATGTACCTCGACCAGCCCGACTACGAGAAGTACATCGCCGCCACCTATCGCAAGGACACGCAGCTGATCGAGCGCCTGAAGCTGCGCGAACTGCTGGCGAAGGGCTGAGCATGACTGCGATCTCGGCCGGCGCCACCACCTCCGACGCGGTCGCCGCCGCGTCGGCCGCGATGGCGACCTCGTCGCCGCTGCTGCGACTGCATCGCGACGACAACGTCCTGATCGCCCGCCAGGTGCTGACGCTGGGCCAGGAGCTGCCGGAATTCGGTCTGCGCCTGAAGGCGCAGGTCCCGGCCGGCCACAAGATCGCCGCCCGCCGCATCGCCGCGGGCGAGCCGATCCGCAAGTACAACGCCGTGATCGGCGTCGCCGCGCGCGACATCGAGCCTGGCGACTACGTGCACGCGCACAACATCGCGCTGGTCGAGTTCGACCGCGATCCGGCCTTCGGCGCCGACGTGAAGCCGGTCGATTACCTGCCCGAGTCCGAACGCGCCACCTTCATGGGCATCGTGCGCGCCGACGGCCGCGTGGCGACGCGCAACTTCATCGGCATCCTGGCGTCGGTGAACTGCTCGTCGACCGCGATCAACCGCATCGCCGAGCACTTCACGCCGGAACGGCTGAAGGACTATCCGAACGTCGACGGCGTGGTCGCCTTCGCGCAGACCACCGGCTGCGGCATGTCCTCGCCCAGCCCCCACTTCGACCTGCTGCGCCGCACGATCGCCGGTTATGCGAAGCACCCCAACCTGGGCGGCGCGCTGATCGTCGGCCTGGGCTGCGAGCGCAACCAGGTCGCCGGCCTGATGGAGTCGCAGCACCTGGTCCCCGGCGAGACGCTGAAGACGCTCGTGATGCAGGACACCGGCGGCACGCGCGCCACGATAGCGGCCGGCATCCGCGCGGTCGAGGCCATGCTCCCCATCGCCAACCGCGTGACGCGGCAGCCGGTCAGTGCCTCGCACCTGAAGATCGGACTGGAATGCGGCGGCTCGGACGGCTTCTCCGGCATCGGCGCCAATCCGGCGCTGGGCGCCGCGATGGACATCCTCGTGCGCCACGGCGGCACCGCCATCCTGTCGGAGACGCCGGAGATCCACGGCGTCGAGTACATGCTCACCCGCCGCGCGGTCACGCCCGAAGTCGGGCAGAAGCTGCTGGACCGGCTGGCCTGGTGGGAGGAATACACCCGCGGCCAGAACGGCCAGTTCAACGGCGTCGTCGGCCCGGGCAACCAGGCCGGCGGCCTGGCCAACATCTTCGAGAAGTCGCTGGGCTCCGCGATGAAGGGCGGCACGACGCCGCTGCAGGAAGTCTACGAATACGCCGAGCCCATCGAGCAGTCGGGCTTCGTGTTCATGGATTCGCCGGGCTACGACCCGGTCGCCGTCACCGGCCAGATCGCCAGCGGCGCGAACCTCATCTGCTTCACCACCGGGCGCGGCTCGATGTTCGGCTCCAAGCCGGCGCCGACCATCAAGCTGGCCAGCAACACGCCGATGTTCACGCGCCTCGAAGAGGACATGGACATCAACTGCGGCCTGGTCATCGACGGCGCGCTGACCATCGAGCAGATGGGCCAGCGGATCTTCGAGCACATCCTGCGCTCGGCGTCGGGCGAGCCGACCAAGAGCGAGCTGCTCGGCCTCGGCGACCACGAGTTCGTGCCCTGGCATCTGGGCATCGTGAGCTGAGTTTTCCTTCTTCCCGCCTCCGAGGCTCCCCCATGCAGACGCAGAACCACATCGCCGGTCGCTGGTGCGACGCGGCCGCTGGCGACCGCTTCCCGGTCGTCGATCCCGCCGATGACAGCCTCATCACCGACGTGCCCGACAGCCGCGCGCAAGACGCGTCCGCGGCCGTCGACGCCGCGCACGCGGCCTTCGCGAGCTGGCGCGCCGTGCCGGCCAAGCAGCGCGCGGCCCTCCTCAAGCGCTGGAACGACCTCATCCTGCGCGACCAGGACCGCCTCGGCGCGCTGATATCGCAGGAGCAGGGCAAGCCGCTGGCGGAAGGCCGCGCCGAAATCGCCTACGCGGCGAGCTACGTCGAATGGTTCGCCGAGGAAGCGACGCGCTCGAACGGCGAGGTCATTCCCGCGCCGGTCCAGGGCCGCCGCATGCTCGCGTTGCGCGAGCCGGTCGGCGTCGTGGCCGCGATCACGCCGTGGAACTTCCCGGCCGCGATGATCGCCCGCAAGATCGCGCCGGCGCTCGCCGCCGGCTGCACCGTCGTCGCCAAGCCGGCCGAGGACACGCCGCTGACCTCGCTGGCCCTGGTCGAACTGGCCGTCGAGGCCGGCCTGCCCCCCGGCGTGCTCAACATCGTGTGCGCGTCGCGCGAGCGCACGCCGGAGGTCGTCGACGTCTGGCTGGCCGACGCCCGTGTGCGCAAGATCACCTTCACCGGCTCGACGCCGGTCGGCAAGCATCTCGCGCGTGAATCGGCCTCGACGCTGAAGAAGCTCTCGCTGGAGCTCGGCGGCAACGCGCCGTTCATCGTCTTCGACGACGCCGATGTCGACGCGGCCGTCGAGGGCCTGATGGCGGCCAAGTTCCGCAACGGCGGCCAGACCTGCGTGTGCCCGAACCGGGTGTTCGCGCAGGCCGGCATCCACGACCTGTTCGTCGAGCAGCTCGCCGCGCGCGTCCGCGCCTTGAAGGTCGGACCGGCCAGCCGTCCCGATTCCCAGATCGGCCCGATGATCAACGCCCGCGCGCTGGACAAGATCGAGCGCCATGTGGATGACGCCGTCGAGCACGGCGCCCTGGTCATCACCGGCGGCGAGCGCGTGCGCGACGAGATCGCGACCGGTCCCAACTACTTCGCCCCCACCGTGCTGACGGGCGCGACGACCGGGATGCTGCTCTGGCACGAAGAGACCTTCGGTCCCGTCGTGCCGGTGTTCCGCTTCGAGGCCGAGGACGAGGTCGTCGCCGCCGCGAACGACACGCCGTTCGGCCTGGCGGCCTACTTCTACACCCGCGACATCGCCCGCGCCTGGCGCGTCGCCGACGCGCTGGAGAGCGGCATCGTCGGCCTCAACGAGGGCGCGATCGCGGCCGAGTCAGCGCCCTTCGGCGGCGTCAAGGAATCCGGTTACGGCCGCGAGGGTTCCACCCACGGGCTGGACGACTACCTCCACACCAAGTACGTTTGCCAGGGCGGGCTGTCGTGAGTCCGTCCAGCGCTCCGACGACCGCCTCGACGCCTGAATCCAAGCACGCCTCCATGGACTTCTCCAACACCTTCAAGCAAGGCCTGGCCGCGCGCCGGCCGCAGGTCGGGCTGTGGCTGTCGATGGCCCAGGCCTACAGCGCCGAGCTCTGCGCGACCGCCGGCTTCCAATGGCTGCTGATCGACGGCGAGCATGCCCCCAACGAGCTGACCAGCACGCTGCAGCAGCTGCAGGCGGTGGCGCCCTATCCGGCACATCCGGTGGTGCGGGCGGTCAACGCGGACAAGGACGGCATCAAGAAGCTGCTGGACATCGGTGTGCAGACGCTGCTGGTGCCGATGATCGACACGGCCGAGCAGGCGGCGGCGGTCGTCGCCGCGACGCGTTATCCGCCGCTGGGCGTGCGCGGCGTCGGCGCGGCGGTGGCGCGCGCGTCCCGCTGGGGCCTGCGGCGTCAGTATCTGGACGAAGCCGGCGACGATGCCTGCGTGCTCGTCCAGGCCGAGACCGCGACGGCGCTGAAGCACCTCGCGGCGATCTGCGCCGTGGACGGCGTCGACGGCGTTTTCATCGGGCCGGCGGACCTCGCGGCCTCGATGGGCCATCGCGGCAATCCGACCCACCCGGAGGTGCAGGCCGCCATCGACGACGCGATCCGCACCATCGTCGCCAGCGGCAAGGCCGCCGGCACGCTGACCGGCGACGCGCAGCTCGCGCGGCACTACCTGTCGCTGGGCGCGACCTTCGTGGCGGTCGGCATCGACGTCACGCTGCTCGCACAGGCCACGCGCCGTCTTGCGGCAGACTTCGACCTGGCCCCGCCGCTGCCAGCCCCGACCGGTTCGCCTTACTGAACGCCTGCCCGGAACGACCGTTCAGGACACCTGTTGAATTCACGATCGAAAGCACGACCATGAGCAAGACGTACAAGATCGCCGTCATCCCCGGCGACGGCATCGGCAAGGAAGTGATGCCCGAAGGGCTGCGCGTGCTGGACGCCGCCGCGAAGCGCTTCGGCATCCCGTTCGAGTTCACCCACATCGGGTGGGCCAGCTGCGACTATTACGGCGAGACCGGCCAGATGATGCCGGACGACTGGAAGGCGCAGCTGGAAGGCCAGGATGCGATCTTCTTCGGCGCGGTGGGCTGGCCGGCGACGGTGCCGGACCACATCTCGCTGTGGGGCTCGCTGCTGAAGTTCCGTCGCGAATTCGACCAGTACATCAACCTGCGCCCGGTGCGCCTGTTCGACGGCGTGCCCTGCCCGCTGGCCAACCGGAAGCCGGGTGAGATCGACTACTTCGTCGTGCGCGAGAACACCGAAGGCGAGTACACCAACCTCGGCGGCGTGATGTACGCGGGCACCGATCGCGAGATCGTGATCCAGGAATCGGTGTACTCGCGCTTCGGCGCGGACCGGGTGCTGAAGTACGCCTTCGAGCTGGCGCAGAGCCGCGATCGCAAGCACCTGACGGTGGCGACCAAGAGCAACGGGATCGCCATCTCGATGCCGTGGTGGGATGGACGCGCCGATGCGGTCGGCGCCGGGTATCCGTCGGTCACCGTGGACAAGCAGCACATCGACATCCTGAGCGCGCGCTTCGTGCTGCAGCCCGGGCGCTTCGACGTGGTGGTCGCGTCCAACCTGTTCGGCGACATCCTGTCGGACCTGGGTCCGGCGACGACCGGCACCATCGGCCTGGCGCCGTCGGCCAACCTGAACCCGGAACGCAACTTCCCGTCGCTGTTCGAGCCGGTGCACGGCTCGGCGCCGGACATCTACGGGAAGAACATCGCCAACCCGGTCGCGATGATCTGGTCCGGCGCGCTGATGCTGCAGTTCCTCGGCGAGCAGGACGCGCATGACGCGATCCTCAAGGCGATCGAGCAGACGCTGGCGTCGGGGCCGCGCACGGGCGACCTGGGTGGCACGGCGAACACCACCGAGATGGGCAAGGCGATCGCTGATCTGATCTGATCTGATCCCTGGATTTTCTGAGCTCTTTCTGAGCCCCTCTCCCGCACTGCGGGAGAGGGCGTTCTCCGGAGAGCGGGCGCGCTAGAGCCAGCCGGCCTTGCGGAAGCGCCAGAAGAGAACACCGCAGGTCGCGGCGATCACGCCGAGCGCGACGGGGTAGCCGAAGCGCCATTTGAGCTCCGGCATGACTTCGAAGTTCATGCCCCAGATGCCGGCGAACGCCGTCGCCGCCGCGAAGATACCGGCCCAGGCCGCGAGGCGCTTGGTGGTCTCCGAGTCCTCGATCGCCGCCATCGACAGATGGACCTGGATAACGGTCGTCGCGGTATCGCGCAACGAGTCCAGTGCCGACTGCATGCGCTCCAGGTGGTCGTAGACGTCCCGGAAGTACTCGCGGGTGTCCTCGCAGACCGGCGGCACGCGGCCGCGCACCAGCTTGCCGACGGCGTCCAGCAGCGGCGACACCGCATGCTTGACCACGGTCACCCGCTGCTTGAGTTCATAGACCCGGCGGATGTTCTCGCGCGTGACACCCGGTTCGAAGATCTGCGACTCGATCGCCTCCAGCTCCGTCTCCAGCGCCTCGATGACGGGGAAGTAGCGGTCCACGACCGCGTCCATGATGGCGTACATCACGAAGCCCGGACCGCGCTTGAGCATGTGCGGCTCCTTCTCCGCGCGGGCGCGCACGCCCAGCAGGCTCTGCGCGACGCGGTTGCGGATGGACAGCACGAAGTTGTTGCCGACGAAGATCGACACCTCGCCGGTGCAGAGCTCGTCCGTCGGCGTGAACTGCACCGTCTGCATGACGGCGAACAGCGTGTCGCCGTACTCCTCCACCTTGGGTCGCTGCTGGCCGTGCAGCGCGTCCTCGACGGCGAGTTCGTGCAGGTCGAACTCCTCCTTCATCGCGAGGACCTCTTCCGTCGATGCGTCGCGCAACGCGACCCAGACGAAGCAGTCGGGCAGCTGGAGGTAGTCGCTGATCTCTTCCGGCTGGATATCGGCCAGCCGGCGGCCGTCGCGGTAGGCGACGCAGTTGATGAGCATGGGATGTCCCGCTTGTTCTTGAATGCACGACCGCCCTGGGGCTCAGGGCTCTCCCGAGAGTAGCCCGTCCGGCATCAAGCTCGCATCAAGAGAAACCGAGGGGGACACGCCCTGTTCGAGGGGCCCGCCCCCTGGCTTCGCACGCGACGGGATCAGTCGGGCAGGCGCTCCAGCACCTCGTCGCCGTGACCATCGCGCTCGCCGGTCGGCCGCCAGCCGAGCCGGCGATAGAAGCCGTGCGAGCGATGCGCCGGGTTGTCGGAACAGCCGAGGAACAGGCGTTGATGCCCCAGCCCGCGCAGGTGGGCGACGGTGCGCTCCAGCAACGCGCGGCCGAGGCCGTGGCCTTCGTGACCGGGCAGCAACGCGAGCACGACGATCTCGCCGCTGCCGGCGTCGCCGAAGCAGTAGCCGGCGAGCACGCCGGCGGACTCCGCGACGAATCCCGGCAGCTCGCCGTCGCGGACCTGGCCGGACCAGGACGCCTCGGTGATGCCGAGTTCGGCCAGCCGCGCGGCAGGCACCGCGTTCTCGCGCGTGCGCCCCCGCAGGTCGATGCAGGCGGCAATGTCGGACGGAACGGCGGGGCGGATGAGAACGCTCATGGGTCTTCGCGATTCAGCAGGTCGAGATACGCGGTGTACACCACGATGCCCTGCCCTGCCGTTCCGCACACCGTCCGGACGATGTCCATGGACGCCAGCGCCGCGATGCCTCGATCGACGACCGCGGAGGTCCCGCGCAGGCAGGCGGCGATGTCGCCTGCCCTCGCCACCGGACTGCTGAGCAGCAGATGATGCACCCGCATCGCCTCGTCCTCGGCCAGCGCCGCGAGCCGCGCGCCGTCGGCATCGAAGAGGCGCCTGATCGCCAATGCCGTATTCACCGCATGCAGGGCGGCGACCTCCACCGCGGCGACGAAGAAGGAAATCCAGGCCTCCCAGTCGCCATGCTCGCGCACCTCGTGGCGCAGTCTCTCGTAGTCGCTTCGATGTGCATCGAGGGAAAGCGACAGGGGCAGCAGAGGGTCGCGCAGCACGCCGTCGGCGACCAGCATCAACGGGACCAGGAGGCGCCCGAGAAGGCCGTTTCCGCCGGGACGGGCCGGGATCGCGTCGAATTGCAGGGACGCCAGGGCCGCCTTGATCAGCGCCGGCTGGCGCTGAGCGTCGTCGTTGATGAATCGCACCAGTTCGGGCAGTCCCCCGCCCGGCCGATGCGCCGGCGAACTTCGGGCCCCGTGTGCATGCGGCATCAGCCGCTCGTGCATGTCATCGATCAGCCGGAGGCAGATCGGCAGGCCCTGCCGCATCCGGGCAACGCCGGTCTCCATGGCCACGACGCAGCGGAGCACCTGGCGCACGTCGCCTGGCGGCGCTGCGGGGACACCGCCCGCCTCCTCAAGCAGCAGGTCGGCCAGCGAAACACGCGAGCCTTCGAGCCGCGATGACATCACCGCCTCCTTGCGCACGAGGAGGGGCGGCAGCACGACGGCCTCCGGCATCGCCACCGACACGCCGTCGAGCCTGCCCAACGCCAGGTTCGCGCTTGCCAGACGCTCCTGGAGCGCCGCATCGAGCGCCAGCGCGGGTCGCGGGGGGAGCGGTGCCGGCACGAAGGCCCGGCAGGCCTCGCCGTCGACGATCCAGGATTCGTAGCTGCCCGAGCGGCCGCGTCGCATGGAGGACTCCGTCATGAGAAGCCGTCGATGCTCCCTCCCGGCGGATCAGCCTTCAATCACCGATTCAAGCCAGTTCCGCCGCAGGACTGCCTCCATTCGACGAGCCGCCCCTCCGCCATCGTTCCGACCCTGTTGCAGGCGGCGGAACCGCGCGGCGGAAGGAGAACTCCGACCGCTCAGGGAAGTTGCGGCAGCGCCCGCGCGCCGGCGGCGATGACGTCGGAGATCTCCCCGATCACCTGCCGCAGCCAGCGCTGGGCCGGATCGGGCTCGGCGCGGATGTGCCAGACCTGGCTGATGTCGATGCCGCGCAGCGCGAAGGGCAGGTTCCGGCAGGCGAGTCGGCCCGCGAAACCCGTGGCCGGGACGAAGCTGTCCGGCAGCACCGTGATCAGGTCGGACTGCTCCACCGCCATCGTGCCGGTGAAGAAACTGTTGACCGTCATCGCCACCCGCCGCTTGCGGCCGATCATCGCCAGCGCGTCGTCGACGAAACCGTGCGCCCGGCCCGCGAAGCTCACGCGCAGGTGCGGCGCGTCGCAGTAGGCGTCCAGCGTCAGCGCACCGGGCGCCGCCAGCGGGTGGTCGGCGCGCATGACGCAGACGTAGCGGCTCGCATAGAGCGCCTCGCGCCGGAAGGCGGTGCTGTCATCCTCGACCAGCAACTGCTCGGTCAGGTCCGGGAAGAAGCCGATCGCCAGGTCCGCCCAGCCTTGTTCCAGCAGTTCACGGGGGTCCCGGGTGGTCAGCGGCACCACGCGCAGGCCGACGTGGATGCCTTCCTCCAGGAAGCGCCGGCTCAGCTGCGGGACGACCAGCGCCGCGGTCGCGTCCGCCATCGCCAGCGTGAAGCTGACGGTGTTGCCGGCGGCGCGCGGGTCGAAGACCTGAGGTTCCAGGGCCTGCTGCAGCGCCGCCAGGGCCCGGCGGACGACCGGCCAGAGCGATTGGGCGTGGGGCGTGGGCTCGACGCCGGTGGAGCTCGGGATGAAGAGTTCCTCGTGCGTGGCTTCCCGCAGGCGTCTCAGGGCGTTGCTGACGGCGGGCTGGGTGATGGCCAGGCGGTGGGCGGCGCGGGTGACGTGGCGTTCCTCCATCACCACGTCGAAGACGCGCAGCAGGTTCAGGTCCAGTGTGCGGAAGTTGACGGGGCGGGGGGTGCTCATGAGCCGGATGCTAATTCCGTCACGGGTCATTTCCGGCGGTGATGACGCGATTCCCAAGTGCAATTGGCGTGCCGTACGTGAAAACCGCAATATGACGTCCATGGCGCAACGGCCACCCGCCAAGCGCCACCGAACATCACCCCAGAAGGAACCGCCATGACCACCGCCACGCTGAATGTCCATCTGATGGCTGCCGACGCAGTCCGGGCTCGCACCGCGAGCGCCGCCGGCGAGCGTCTGGTGAGCCTGGTCCTGCGCGCCGCACACGCCGTCGTCGAATTCGTCCACGCCGCCGTCGAGCTGCGCCCCCGCGAAGCCGTCCTGCAAGCCGCCGCCGAGCAGTCGGCCGAGCGTCCGGACCTGGCCTTCTCCCTGCGCCGCGTCGCCCGCAACGGCTGGATGATGTACTGAGTTTCTTCAGGACGCCTGACCAGCGTCCCTCCTGCAAGGAAAAGCCGGGCCGCGAGGTCCGGCTTTTTTCTTTGTCGCGCGGACGCCGCAGCAGGGTGTCGTGAGCGCCGGGGCGGGTCCCCGCGTTGCTCGCTGAGATGCTCCACCAGATCGCCATCAAAGCGGCCGCGATTCGCAATCCGGTCGAGGCCGCGTTCTTCCTCTGGATCCATGTCGCCTACCTGCAGGCCTTCGCCGACGGCAACAAGCGCACCGGTCGACTGTCGGCCAACATGCCTCTGCTGGCCGGCCACTGCGCACCGCTCAGCTTCGGCGGCGTCGAGGCGAGGGACGACGTGGTGGCGATGCTCGGCGTGTACGAGCGCAACGACGTGTCCGTGGCCGTCGATCTTTTCGAATGGCTGTATCGAAGTTCGATGCAGAAATATCCGTGGATCTTGAGCTAACAATCGACGCATGTCCCACGTCTCCCTCCTAGATGCTGCCAGCTACGCTGGCGCCCATGCGCTGGCGATCTACGGCGCGCTCCTGGTGCTCGTCACCGGCACGACCTGGCTGGTCGCGCGCGCCTTGATGCCGGACCGCGGGGGCCAGGCCGCCGCGCCTGAACCGCTCTCCCCGGTGTCGTTGCTGCTGCGCTTCGCCGCCGGTTTCGCGTTCATCGTCGGCGGCGCGATGCTGTTCGCCGAGATCGCCGAGGAGCTCCACACCGAGCAGACGCTCGGCCAGCTCGACGAGGCCTTCATCGTCGCGATGATCGAGCACGTGCCCGACCTCGCGCTGCGGGCGTTCTACCTGATCACCTTCGTCGGCAACCGGGAGACGCTGGTCACGCTCGGCATCGCCGTCGCGGTGGGCTTGGTGGCCCTGCGCCGCCGTGGGCTGGCGCTGGGCTGGGCGCTGGCGATGCTGGGCAACGCCGCGTTGAATCCGACCTTGAAGCAGATCTTCGAACGCGCCCGCCCGGTGCACCCGACCCAGTGGCTGACCGAGGAGGGTTTCAGCTTCCCCAGCGGCCACAGCTCCGGCTCGGTGATCGCGATGGGCATGCTCGCCTACCTCGCCGTGCGCCTGCTGCCCAGGCGCTGGCACGTGCCGGTCTGGATCGCGGCGGTGGCGCTGGCCTTCTCGGTCGGCGCGAGCCGCATCTTCCTGCGCGTGCATTTCCCCAGCGACGTGCTGGCCGGTTTCGCCTCCGGCGCCGCCTGGCTCACCGTCTCGATCGTGAGCATCGAACTGGCGCGCTGGGCGCGCCGAAGACGCGTCGGGCGTCAGGCCAGCGGCGTCGAGTTCACGCGCTGAAAGAGCCCCGCCGTCTCGTCGACGTCCCACCGTTCGACGACGGCGGTGCGCGCCGGGCCCGTCCGGATCACGTTGACCGAATTGGGGATCCCGCCGCGCACGCGGATGCTCAGCGCCGTGCCGGCCTGCACCGCCCAGACCGGGCGCGGCAGGTCTGGCCGGCGTTCGTGGAGCGGCAGCACGTAAGGCAGATGGATGTGACCGCCGACGACGGCATCGGCCCCGGCCTCGGACCACCGGCGCACCGCCTTCGCGTGGCCGCGCAGCAGGTTGACCACGTCGTCCGTGCGGGTCACTGCCACCGGCTGATGCACGGCCACGAGCCGCACCTGTCCCGGCTTGGCCTGCGCCAGCCGCCGCGCCGTGCGCTCGATCTGCGGATCGGACACTTCGCCGTGCTTGTGCCGGTAGCGCCGCGTCGTGTTGAGCGCCACGACCAGCAGGTCGTCGGCCTCGAACTCGCCGTCCTCGGCGGGGCCGAAGGCGCGTTCGTAGCGTCGGTAGGGATGCAGCAGGCGCGTGGCCACCGCGTACAACGGGATGTCGTGGTTCCCGGGAATGACCAGGCGCGCCGGCACGCCGAGCTTCTCGACGAAGGCTTTCGCGCGTGAGAACTCGACGGGCCGCGCGCGCTGGGTGATGTCGCCGGTGATCAGCAGCAGGTCGGGCTTCAGTTCGCCGCACAGCCGCTCCAGCGCGCCCACGGCCATCGGCCGCTCGGTGCCGAAATGCGGGTCGGACATCTGGAGCACGACCGTCATCGGCCGCTCTCCTGAGCCTGACGTCGCTCTTCTGAAAGCCCATCGGGCCGGATCAGCATCAACGGCTGCGGAGCGACTTCGAAGCGCACCGGCAGACGCATCCACAACACCTCGCCGTCGGTGGCGACCTTGACGCGACGCGCGCCGAAGCGACGGTTGCGCACGGTCAAGCGGGTGAAGGGGAAGTTGACGACCTGGTCCGCCTCGGCCAGCTTGCCCATCGCCCCGCGCGCCAACACCTTCAGCAGGCCCCAGCGCCCGACCGGCTTGAGCATCACGCCGGCCAGCTCGCCGCGGTCGATGGCCTGGGCCTCGGGGAGGCCGACCTGCTCCATCTGGAGTGCGTTGTTGCCGACGAACACCGTCGGCGTACGGACCTGGCGGGGCTGCCCGTGCAATTCGATCGTCAGGCCCAGGCTGCGATGGCCGCGCAGGATCGTCGCCAGCACCGCGCCGATGGCGATCAGGCGGCTGCGACCGAACTGCTTCTTCCAGACCTCGCGATCCTCGAGCGATTGGGAGTAGAGCCCGAGGCTCGCATTGACGAGGAACACACGGTCGTTCAGCAGGCCCACCTGGACCGGCGACGGCGTCTCCTCGAGCAGCACGCGCAGCGCGCCGTCGATGTCGGAGGGAATGCCGTGCGTCCGGGCGAAATAGTTGAAGGTGCCGCGCGGCAGCACGCCGAAGGTGCAGCCGCTGCCGAGCACCTCCTGGGCGACGCAGTTGATGGTGCCGTCGCCGCCGGCGGCGACGACGATGCCGTCGACTTCGCGGGCGCGGCGCACGGCCTCCCGGGCAGTCTCGGCGAGCTTGCCGGGTGCCTCGACGGGGAGGAGATGCACCTCCCGTCCGGCCGCCCGGCCGGCGTTCTCGACGGCGGGGCCGACTTCATCCCGGTTCCCGCGACCCGATGCCCGGTTGAACACGACGAAGAGCGGCGGGAGGCGGGAGTCGGTCGGCAGGGGCATGGGCGAGGAGGCGCGAGGCGAGGCAGAAAGCTGGAACGATAACCGTCCCGGCAAGCCGGACGCCCGGCCGCGGTCAGCGCCGCCCGCCTTACCCGCCGCGCGCGTCATTCGCCGTCTGCCTTACACGCCGCCGGGCAGGGGCGCTTCCGGATGCACCAGCTTCGCCTGACGCAGCTCGCGCCAGAAGTCGGCCGGCACCTGTTCGTTCAGCGCGGCGCGATCCTCGGCGAGGCGGCTCGGCTGGCTGGCTCCCGGAATGACCGCGGCGACCGCCGGATTCGCGAGCGAGAACTGCAGTCCTGCCGCCTTCATGCTGATGCCGTGGCGATCGGCGATCGCCTTGATGCGGGCGACCTTGTCGAGGATGGCCGGCGTGGCGGGCGCGTATTCGAAGTTCGGGCCCCCGACCAGCGCGCCCGAGCTGTACGGCCCGCCGACGACGATGCCCAGCCCCTGCCGGGTGACCTCCGGCATCACGCGCTGCAGCGCGCGATCGTGGTCGAGCAGCGTGTAGCGGCCCGCGAGCAGGAAGCCGTCCGGCCGCGCGCTGTCGAGCGCCATCACCAGCTCGATCGGCTCGACGCGGTTGACGCCCAGCCCCCAGGCCTTGATCACGCCCTCGTCGCGCAGCCGGTCGAGCGCCTTGAAGGCGCCCTTGCGCGCGCCTTCGAACACGCCCAGCCACTCGTCGCCGTAGAAATCCTGCGCGACGTCGTGCACCCAGACGATCTCGATGCGATCGGTCTTCAGGCGCTTGAGGCTGTCTTCGATGGAGCGCAGCGTCGCGTCCCCGGAGTAGTCGTTGACGATCTTGTTGGGGCGGCCGTACTTGAAGACATCGCCCTTCTCGCCGTTGTCGCGGGCGCTGACGTCCTCGACCTCGTCGAGGATCAGGCGGCCGACCTTGGTGGCGATGACGTACTCGTCGCGCGGGCGGCCGGCAAGCGCCTCGCCCATGCGGATCTCGGCCAGGCCGGCGCCGTAGAACGGCGCGTTGTCGAAGAAGCGGATGCCGTCGTTCCAGGCGGCGTCGACGGTGGCGCGGGCCTCGGCTTCCGGGATGTCGCGGAACATGTTGCCCAGCGGGGCGGTGCCGAATCCCAGCTTGCCGGGGAGGAGGTCTTTCAGGGCCATGGGAAGTCCTTTCAGGAAGAGCGTGTTCCCAATCTAGGGGCTGACCGGCGATTCATGACATTGAATCGGTGAACTTCAGATATTCGCGTCCTCCATCAGCGCCGTCACCAACGCGTTCACCCCCGGCTGTTCCAGCGCCTGTTCCGTATGGCAGAGCATCAGCGTCCGGCGCGCCCAGGGCTCGTCCAGGCGGACGATCTGGACGCCGTCCGTCCGCTCGCGTTCCGCCGCGCTGCGCGACATCACCGCCACGCCAGCCCCGGCTTCGACGAGCCGGACGATCGCCTCGAAGCCGGACACGCGCACGCGGTGATGCGGCACGCGGCCGCTGCGTGCGGCTTGCGCGAGCAGATAGCGGCTCAGTCCGGCGTCCGCGCCGAGGCCGACGAACGGACGGTCCAGCAGTTCGATGAAACGCACGCTCTTCGTCGCCCGTCCCCGCTTGACGGCGGGCAGCAGCGCGACCAGCTCGTCCTCCACCCAGGGCCGCGCCGTCAACCCCGTCGTGTCGACGTGGTTGGTGACGATCACGACATCGGCGACGCCTTCGCGCAAGGCCTGCAGCGCGGCGTCGCTGGGCGCCTCCTGCAGCTCGACGTCGATGTCCGGATGCTCCGCGAGGAAGCGGCCCAGCCGCGGCGGCAGCGCCTCGACCAGCGCCGCCGTGTTGCCGAGCAGGCGCACCGTGCCACGCAATCCGCGGCCGAAGGCCGACATCTCGATGTGCAGCGAATCCAACTCGGACAGCACCCGCCTGGCCTGCCGGGACAGCGCGCGACCCGCGTCGGTCGCCACCACGCCAGACTTGGAGCGATCCAGCCGCCGCACGCCGACCCGGTGCTCCAGGCCTTTCAAGCGTGCACTCGCGGCCGCGAGCGACAGGCTCATCGCCGCCGCGCCGGCGGTGATCGAGCCATGCACGATGACCGCCTCGAACAATTGCAGGTCGAAGGGATCGACGCGGTAGTCGATCGGTCGGACGGTGGTGCGCGTTGCGGTCATCGAAGCCATCCAGGTCGTCGAGGTAGCGGGATCGACACGGGGTCGCCGACCTCATCCTCTTGCGATCACGAAGGATATCCGCCGTACATCGAGATCGACAGCGTTCCCTCGCCACTCGAAGATGCGCCGCATGGCTTCCACCTCCTTCGCGACGCTCGCACCCTGGCTCGGCATCGGGCTCGTCTTCGTCCTGGCCGGCGGCGTCAAGGGCGTCACCGGCATGGGTCTGCCGACCGTCGCCATGAGCCTGCTCGGCCTGTGGATGGCGCCCGCGCAGGCCGCCGCGCTGCTGGTGATGCCCTCGCTCGTGACCAACATCGCGCAGTGCCAGGGCCCGGCCTGGCGCCGCATCGTCACGACGCTCTGGCCCGTGTGGCTGGGGATGATCGTCAGCACCGTCTGGGGACCGGACCTGACTTCGATCGCTCCGATCGACGCGCGGCTCGCGTTGGGCGTCATCCTCATCGCCTACGGCCTGTGGGGACTGTGGAAACCGGTCGTGCCGCAGGTATCGCCGCACGCGTGGTGGATCGGCCTGGCCGCCGGACTGGCGACCGGCTTCGTCACCGCGTCGACCGCCGTCTTCGCGCTGCCGCTGGTGCCCTACCTCCAGGCCCTGCGGCTGGACAAGGACGCGATGATCCAAGCGCTCGGCCTGTCCTTCACCGTCGCGACGCTGTCGCTGGCCGCGCGGCTGCATTCGTTCGAGAGCGGGTCGGTGCTGACCCTGTCCTCGATGGTGGCACTGGCCGCAGCGTTCGCCGGACTGGGCGTCGGCGCCGCCGTGCGGGCGAGGATCAGCCCGACGACCTTCCAGCGCGCGCTGTTCGTCGTGTTCATCGCGCTCGGCATTGCGAACCTGTGGCGAGGCCTATGAACGCGCGGGATGAACGCTGCGAACTGGCGGCGCTGCTGGAGCGCGCCTACCGGCTCGCCCTGTGGCTGCACGACGCGGAACGCGTCGATCGCATGGACACGCCGGGCGAACCCGGCGCCTCGCAGGCGAGCTTCGCGGTGCACGTCGCCTCGTCGGAGCTGGTGGACGTGCTCGACGAAGCCCGTGCGCGGCTGGTCGCCGGCGCGGGTCATGCGATCGGAACCGCGACCGATCCCTCGATCGGTCCGGCGATCAACCCAGCCGGAATGCCGACGCCAGCTCGTTCATCCGCTCCGCCTGATCGTTGAGCGAGGCGGCCGACGCGGCGGCTTCCTCGACCAGCGCGGCGTTCTGCTGGACCATGCGTTCGACATCGGTGAAGGTGCCGCGCAGCTGCTGGAGGCTGATGGCTTCCTCGGCCACTTCATGCGCGATGCGCTCGATCTCCGCGCTGACCAGGCCGATGCCGCGCTCGATGCCGGCGATGGCCGTGCCCGCGGCCTGCACTTCGGCCTGACCGCGTTCGACGCGGGTGACCGATTCGCTGATCAGCACCTTGACCTCGCCGGCCGCGCCCGCGCTGCGCTTGGCCAGGTTGCGCACCTCGGCCGCGACGACCGCGAAACCGCGGCCCTGCTCGCCCGCGCGCGCCGCCTCGACGGCCGCGTTCAGCGCCAGGATGTTGGTCTGGAAGGCGATCGTGTCGATCACCGAAACGATCTCCGACATGCGCTTGGAGCTGGCGCCGATGGACGTCATCGTCTCGACGAAGCCCTGCACCATGCGGCCGCCGGCGGCGGCGCTCGCGCTGGCCTGGTCCGCGAGACCGCGGGTGCGCACAGAGGCCTGCGCCGTCCCGTCCAGCGTCTCCGACAGCCGCTGCACGTTGCTCGACGCTTCCTGCACGCGCGCGGCGGCGTGTTCGCTGCGCACGCTGAGGTCCTGGTTGCCGGATGCGATCTCGTCGGCGGCGCCGTGGATCTCGCCCGACGCCACCTGCATCTGCGTCACGAGACCGCGCAGCCGGTCGCGCATCGATCGGATCGCGTCGAGCATCCGGCCCAGGTCGTCGTTCGTATGCCAGGAGGACTCCGCGCTCAGGTCCCCCTGCGCGATGCGCTCGGTCAGCATCTCCGCCTCCCGGATCGGACGCCAGACGCCGAGCAGCGTGCGCCACAGCACCAGGCCCATCGCCACCAGTCCGCCGATCACGACGACGGTCGTCAGCAGGAAGCGACGGGCGACGGCGGACTCGCTGTCGTCGAGCCGCTGGGCGAGCGTGTCCATCACGCGCGCCGACAGTTCCGACTGCAGCACGGCCCCCTTCTTCAGCGTGGCGACGAGTTGATCGAGCGGGTAGTTCACATCCTTCGCCGACGCGTCGAGCGCCTCCAGCACCACCTGGCGCTGCTGCGCAACGCGTTGCAGCGTCTCGGCGTAGTCGGCGGCATGCGCTTCGTCGGCGACGGCGGCCTGGCGAAGCGCGGCATTGAGCTGGCGCAGGTCCGCGCGATAGCGACCCGCGGCATTGCCGACGGCGGCGACATCGTCCACCGCGGCCGCAGCGCCGATTGCGCCGAGCTCCGCCAGCGTGTCGGTCAGCTGCGGCGCGACCTGCAGGCCGGCGACGACGTTGAAGTAGGTCGCACCGTCGTGCTGCATCAACAGCCCGGACCGCGCATTCAGCTGCGCGACGGCGTCGAAGATCGCATCGAACAGTGCGCGGTACTGCGGCGTCTGCACCTGGAGCATCTGGCTCACGCCCTTGGCGTGGAGCGCCTTGAACTGCGCACGGGCCTTTGTCGCCTCCTCGGCGAGCGCGTCGCCATGACGCACGTCGTCGAGTTCGGCGAGCACGACCGCGAAATCCTTGTCGATCTTCACGGCGGCGGCGTCGCGGGCGGCGGCCTGCTCCGGATGGCTGGACGCGGTGGCCGAGGCGAGCCGATGCTCGGACAGATCGGCGATCACGCGTTGCCACGCCTGGTTGGCGGGCAGCGCGGCGCGTTGCGCCTTCACGGTGCGCAGCGCTTCCAGGAGGTTGAGACCCAACTGCGCGGTGGGCAGCAGGCAGACGGCGCCGCACAGGAGCGCGACGACAGCGAGACGGTGTTTGAGAGACATGCGGCGGGACCTTGGGAGGCCGGTGCTGGGAAGGCGCCGCCAGTCTTGCAACGCTTCGTTACAGCGACGGGAAAACCCGGAGTGCTCTGGTTGAAGCCCGCCGCAAGCGGCGCGAATGCGGCGTTATTTAACGAAACGCCGACTCGCCGATGCTGGGTATGCGAGGCTCGCACGCCGTACGGTGCCTTCGCCTCCCCCTGGCAACCGTCCCTTACACTCGCCGCGCAACGACAACGCTATCCCCTTCATGAAGAGCACCAAGTCCGCCCGCACGCCGCCCTCGAAGGTGACGCTGGGCATGGTGGCCGAAGTCAGCGGGGTCTCGCCGAGCACCGTCTCGCGCATCCTCAACGGCACCGCCGTCGTCAGCCAGGAAAAGAAGGACGCCGTCGATCGCGCGATCGCGGATCTCGGCTTCGTCCCGAATCCGATCGCCCGCGTGCTCGCCGGCGGACGCTCGCTGAGCGTCGGCGTGGTGACGCAGTCCATCGACAGCCCGTATTACGGCGTCGCGCTGCGCGGCATCGAGGAAGTGCTCGACGCCGCCGGCTACGTGCCGCTGTTCGCCAGCGGCCATTGGAACGCCAAGGAAGAGCAGCGCTGCATCGACACGCTGCGCGCGCGCCGCGTCGACGGCCTCATCGTGCTCACCGGCCGGCTCAGCGACGACTCGCTGCGCAAGCTGGCGAAGGAACTGCCGGTCGTCGTCACCGGCCGGACGATGAAGGCGCCCAGCCTGTACGCGTTGAACTTCAACGATTTCGAAGGCGCGCGACTCGCCACGCATCACCTGCTGACCCAGGGCCATCGCAAGATCGCGTTCATCGCCGGTGATCCGGTCCACCCCGATGCGCAGGAGCGTCTGAGGGGCTACCGCGCCGCGCTGGAGGCGGCCGGCGTGAAGTACAAGCCGGCCCTGGTGCTGCCCGGCATGTTCCAGGAAGACAGCGGCGTGATGGCCGTCGAGCGGCTGATCGACAGCCGCGAGCCCTTCACCGCGATCTTCTCGGCGAATGACCAGATGGCGTTCGGCGCGTCGCTCGCGCTTTACCGCCGCGGTCTGCGCGTGCCGGAAGACGTCTCCATCGTCGGCTTCGACGATCTGGCCGGCGCCGCGCATTGCATCCCGCCGCTGACGACCATCCACCAGGCCGGCCTCGAGCTCGGCCGCTGCGCCGCGCAGGCGCTGCTGGATCTGCTGGGGAACAAGACCCCCACCGCACAACTGCCCGAGCCGCGGCTGATCATCCGGTCGTCGACACGCTCGCTCTGACGCGGAGTCCTCCTTCTTACTCCCTCTCCCGCGGTGCGGGAGAGGGGCCAGAGAGGGGCCAGAGAGGGGGCCATGCAGGTCAGCTACTTCTCTCTCGCCCGTCGCTTCCCTAGAGATAACCCTGGTACGGTGAAGCCATGGCGTTCGTTATCATGAAAGCGCTTTCATAAACAGAACGACGACGGAGACAGACAGCATGCGGCAGTGGGCACGATGCCTATGGGCGATGGCATTGACCTTGGGCGTCGCCCAGGCAGGGTCAGGCGTTGCCGCTCAGACTTCCGCTCACGCGACGACGCCTTCGGCCGCTCCTTCAACCGCGCCCTCTGCCGTCACCACCACGCTGACCGTCGCCGCCTTCCCCGCCATCGACGAGATCGTCCGCAGCGCCCTGCCGGCCTGGAAGGCACTGCATCCCGATGTCGAGGTCCGGATCGTGAGCCGCGAGCTCAACGACCACCACACCGCGATGACGACGGCACTCTCGACCGCCAAGGGCCTGCCCGACGTGATGGCGCTGGAGATCGGCTATCTCGGCCGCTTCGCGCAGGGCACCGGGCTGGAGGACCTCTCCGGTCCGCCCTACAACCTGAGCGTCGACAAGGCACGCTTCGTCACCTACGCCTTCGACCAGGCGACCACGCCCAAGGGCGCGGTGCTCGCGGTCCCGACCGACATCGGTCCGGGCGCCCTGCTCTACCGCACCGACCTCCTCGCCAAGGCAGGACTCAAGGAGTCCGATCTCACCGCCAGCTGGGAAGGCTACGTCGCCGCCGGCGCGAAGATCAAGGCCGCCACCGGCGCCTACCTGATGGCCCACGCCCGCGACATGAAGGACATCCTCATCCGCACCGGCCTGGAGCCGGGCGAAGGCCTGTTCTTCGACAAGGACTCCCGCCCCCTCGTGACCACGCCGCGCTTCGTCCGCGCCTTCGAACTCGCCCGCGCGGTGCGCCGCCAGCAGCTCGACGCCAAGGTCATCGCCTGGTCGTCCGACTGGTCCGAAGGCTTCAAGCGCGGCGGCATCGCCACGCAGATGTCGGGCGCCTGGCTGGCCGGCCACCTGAACACCTGGCTCGCGCCCAGCACCCGCGGCAAATGGCGCTCGGCGCAGCTCCCCGAGGGCGCCTTCGCGGCCTACGGCGGCACCTTCTTCGCCATCGCCCGCCACGCCGACGCGTCCCGCAAGCCGGTGGCCTACGAGTTCATCCGCTTCATGACGATGAACCGCACGCAGCAGCTCGCCGCCTTCAAGGCGCAGGACGCCTTCCCCGCCCTGATCGACGCGCAGACCGATCCCTTCTACGACCAGCCCCTGCCCTTCCTCGGCGGCCAGCAGGCCCGCCGCGACTGGCGCGAGGCCGCCGACCACATCCGCGCCTTCCCCGTGCACAAGCAGGACAACTTCGCCAAGGAAGTGATCGACACCGAACTCGACAAGGTGCTCGATCGCGGCAAGGACATCCCCACCGCCCTGGCCGACGCGCAGCGTCTGCTGCAGCTGCGCGCGCACCGCTGAACCGGGACCCTTCCGATGAGCTTCCGCCTCCCTCAAGCCCTGCGACTGTCGCCACGGTACGCGCCGTATGCGCTGCTCGCGCCCTTCCTGCTGCTGTTCGCGGTCTTCGGGCTGTTCCCGCTGCTGTTCTCGCTCTACCTGGCGTTCCACAGCTGGGAGCCGACCAGCGGCCTGGGCGCGATGCACTGGGTCGGCCTGGACAATTTCACTTTCGCGCTCCAGGACGAATGGTTCTGGAAGTCGCTGCGCAACACCGGCTGGCTCGCGATCGCCTCGGGCGTGCCGCAGCACCTGGTCGCCATCCCCCTCGCCACCTTCCTGCACCTGGCCTTCAAGCGCTGGCGCAACCCGATGGTCGGCGCCTATTTCCTGCCCTACATCACCTCCTCGGTCGCGATCGCGATCCTGTTCAGCTCGCTGTTCTCGACCGACTACGGCCTGATCAACCTCGCCATCGCCACCGTGCGCGAGGTCCCGCTGATCGGCCACCTGATGCCGCAGGCCGCGGTCGACTGGCTCAACGACCCCGACGCGCTCAAGCCCGCCATCTCGATGATCGTGTTCTGGCGCTACGTGGGCTTCAACGTCGTGCTCTACCTGGCCGCGCTGCAGACCATCCCGCCCGACCTCTATGAAGCCGCGACCATGGACGGCGCCAGCCGCATGCAGCAGTTCTTCCACATCACGCTGCCCAGCCTGCGCCCGATGATCTTCTTCGGCGTGACGCTCAGCGTCATCGGCGGACTGCAGCTGTTCGAGGAGCCCTTCATCCTCACCAACGGCAAGGGCGGCTCCGACCAGGCCGGCATGAGCGCCGCCGTCTACCTCTACCGCAACGCGTTCGACTTCAACGACTTCGGCGCCGCCAGCGCGATGTCGTGGCTGCTGTTCTTCATCGTGGCCGGGCTGACCTGGCTCACCAACCGTGCGTTCAAGCGCAAGGACGACTGAGGGCCGACCCCGAGCAACGCCATGAGCACCACGATGCACGCCCCCCTCGACGCCGCCGCCCCCCACGCCGCGCAGCCGCCGCGCATGACCACCTGGTCGGCCTACCTGCTGGTCGGCGCCGGGGCCCTGCTCATGCTGGCGCCGTTCTATTTCATGTTCGTCTTCGCGACGCACTCGCGCACCGAGATCTTCAGCCTGCCGCCGCCGATGTGGTTCGGCGACGACTTCCTGAACAACGTCGACATCCTCACCAAGCGCCTGCCCTTCTGGCGCAACCTCGGCCTGAGCCTCTACGTCGGCATCTGCAACACCGGCCTGACGCTGCTGTTCTGCTCCATGGGCGGCTATGCCTTCGCGATGTACGAGTTCCGCTTCAAGAAGGCGCTCTTCGGCCTGGTGATGGGCACGATGCTGATCCCGACCTTCATGAACATGATCCCCAGCTTCATGATCATGGACCTGCTCGGCTGGATCGATCAGCCGCGCGCGCTCTACATCCCCGGCGCGGCCAGCGCCTTCGGCATCTTCCTGATGCGCCAGTTCATCGGTTCGGCCGTGCCGCGCGAACTGGTCGAGGCCGCGCGCATGGACGGCTGCGGGGAACTCGGCATCTACGCCCGCATCGTGCTGCCGCTGCTCAAGCCGGCGCTGGGCACGCTGGGGCTGATCACCTTCATCTCCTCCTGGAACAACTTCATCGGGCCGCTGGTCGTCATGCGATCGCCCGACATGTACACGCTGCCGCTGGCCCTGCGATCGCTGCAGAGCCCGGTGGACACCGAATGGGGCGCGCTGATGGCCGGATCCGCCATCGCGACGCTGCCGCTGATCGTGCTCTTCGTCCTGTGCTCGCGGCAGCTCATCTCGGGCCTGACCGTCGGCGCGGTGAAGTGACGCCGGCCGCGTGCGCCTCTCCTCCAACACCTAGAACAACACCCTCCATGTCATCTTCCACGCCTGTCTCCGCCGCCTCGACCGCACTCGCCACGGCCGCCGCCAAGGACTTCCCCGCCGACTTCGTCTGGGGAGTCGCCACGAGCGCCTTCCAGATCGAAGGCGCGCACGACGCCGACGGCAAGGGCCCCTCGATCTGGGACACCTTCTGCCGCCAGCCCGGCGCGATCGCCGACGGCAGCAACGGCGAGGTCGCGTGCGAGCACTACACGCGCTGGGAGGAGGACCTCGACCTGATCAAGCGCCTGGGCGTCGACGCCTACCGCTTCTCGGTCTCCTGGCCGCGCGTGATGCCCACGGGCCAGGGCGACTGGAACGAGGCCGGCCTGGCGTTCTACGACAAGCTGGTCGACGGCCTGCTGGCCCGCGGCATGAAACCCTACCTGACCCTGAACCACTGGGACCTGCCGCAGGCGCTGCAGGACATCGGCGGCTGGGGCAACCGCGTCACGACCGAACGCTTCGTCGAGTACGCCGTGGGCATCGCGAAGCGCCTGGGGTCCAAGGTCGTTTCCATCGCCACGCACAACGAGCCCTGGGTGGTCGCGCAGCTCGGCCACGAGTCCGGCGTCTTCGCGCCCGGCATCAAGGACCGCCGCATCGCCGCGCAGGTCTCCCACCACCTGCTGCTGAGCCACGGCCTGGCGATCACCGCGATGCGCGCGCTGAAGCTGAAGGCCTCGCTCGGCATCGTGCTGAACATGGCGCCGATGTACCCGGCGACGGATTCCGACGCCGACCGCACCGCGGCGCGCCTGGAGGACGGCAAGCTGCGCCGCTGGTACATGGACCCGCTCTTCGAGGGCCGTTATCCGCAGGACGTGCTGGACTACCTCGGCCACGACGCGCCCTACGTCGAGGCCGGCGACATGGCCAAGATCCAGGTGCCCATCGACTTCGTCGGCATCAACTACTACTCGCGCGGCATGATCAGCGCGGACGGCCCGGTCGACAGCAAGACCAGCGGGCTGGAACTGACCGACATGGGCTGGGAGGTCTACCCTCAAGGCCTGACCGATCTGCTGGTGTCGATCAAGCGCGACTACCCCGGCGCGAAGCGCCTGTACGTGACCGAGAACGGCGGCGCCTTCCCCGATCCGGTCGGCGCCGACGGCCGGGTGCACGACGAGGACCGCACCCGCTACCTCGACACCCACATCGCCGCCGTCGGCGACGCGATCGCGCAGGGCGTACCCATGGGCGGCTACATGGTGTGGAGCCTGCTCGACAATTTCGAATGGGCCTCCGGTTACGCGAAGCGCTTCGGCATCGTGCACGTCGACTACGCGACGCAGCAGCGCACGCCCAAGGACAGCGCGCTCGCGTACCGGGATTTTGTGTTGCAACAGGTGTCGCAGCGGCGCGCGGCACGCCAGGGCTGATCGGGAGACCGTCATGGGACAAGTCACGCTGCGCGGCATCCGCAAGCGCTACGGCGATCACGAGGTGATCCAGGGCATCGACCTCGACGTCCGGGACGGCGAGTTCATGGTCTTCGTCGGCCCGTCGGGCTGCGGCAAGAGCACGACGCTGCGGATGATCGCGGGGCTGGAGGAGATCTCCGGCGGCGACCTGCTGATCGACGGCCACCGCGCCAACGACCTGCGTCCCGCCGACCGCGGCGCGGCGATGGTGTTCCAGAGCTACGCGCTCTACCCGCACATGACGGTGGCGGAGAACATGGGCTTCGCGCTGAAGATGGCCGGCGTCGGCCGGTCCGAGCGCGACGAGCAGGTGCGCCGCACCGCCGAGATCCTGCGCATCACCGACCTGCTGCAGCGCACGCCCAAGCAGCTGTCCGGAGGCCAGCGCCAGCGCGTGGCCATCGGCCGCGCGATCGTGCGCAAGCCCAAGGTCTTCCTGTTCGACGAGCCGCTCTCGAACCTCGACGCCGCGCTGCGCGTGGACATGCGCATCGAGCTGACGCGGCTGCACCAGCAGCTCGGCACGACCATGATCTATGTCACCCACGACCAGGTCGAGGCGATGACGATGGGCGACCGCATCGCCGTGTTCAACAAGGGCCGCATCGAGCAGCTCGGCGCGCCGATGGACCTCTACCGCCATCCAGCCAACGAGTTCGTCGCGGGCTTCCTGGGCGCGCCCAAGATCAACTTCGTCGAGCGTCCGACGGCCAACGCGCCCGGCGCGGCGCGGCGGCTGTGGGAGTCGCTCGGCGGCGCCTCGCGGCCCGCGGCGAAGCGCCTCGGCCTGCGGCCCGAGCACCTGCTTCTGGGGACAGGCACCGACGAGACTGCGGTGCCCGCCACGGTGGTGCTCGCCGAGCACCTGGGCGACACCTCCATCCTGCACCTGCGCGTCGACGGCATCGCCGACCTGCTCACCGCCAAGCTCCCCGCCGGCGCGGCGTCGCTGCATGACGGCGACACCGTCCGACTGCTCGCCACCGCCGACCACGCCCTGGCCTTCGACGCCGAATCACGCGCGCTCGAACCGCGCGTGCCGGTGCCCGCCGCGGCGTGAGCCCCGGCAGGACGATTCCGGCGGCGTGAAGCCGCCCCCCCGGTTCGCAGTACCCCCCGCGCTCGTGTGGCGCGGAACCCTCGCTAGGGAAAGTCAGTAGAGGTCCCATGGCTGAAGCGGATAAATTCTGAAAGCGCTTTCAGAGTTACCGCCGAATACACGGATCCAGCTTGCCCTGCAGACAATCGGGCCCGCCACGCATGGGGGTCACTGGTCAAGACTGAGAGATAACAAGGAGACAAGATGAAGCACGTCCACCCCACCCGACAGCGGCAGGCCCGCGGTATGCAGCGCCAGCCCATCGCGGCTGCCTGCGCCCTCCTCTTCTTCGCCGCCGCCGCGCACGCGCAGCAGGCGCCGGCCGCGCCTGAAACGGCCGCGTCCGAAGCGCAGCGCAAGGCCGACGCGACGATCGACACCGTCGTCATCACCGGCATCCGGCAATCGCTGGACACCTCGCTGAACCTCAAGCGCCAGCAACGCGGCGTGGTCGACGGCATCGTGGCCGAGGACATCGGCAAGTTCCCCGACACCAACCTGGCCGAGTCGATGCAGCGCATCTCGGGCGTGTCGATCGACCGCTCGATGGGCGAAGGCTCCAAGGTCACGGTCCGGGGCGTCGGCCCGGACTTCAACCTGGTGCTGCTGAACGGCCGCCAGATGCCGGCGTCGACGCTGGCGGACACGGGCCCGTCGAACTCGCGCGCCTTCGACTTCGCCAACCTGGCCACCGAGTCGATCGCCGCGCTGGAGGTCTACAAGACCAGCCGCGCGAGCGCCCCGACCGGTGGCATCGGCGCGACGATCAACATCAAGACCGCGCGTCCGCTGGACACGAAGAAGACCATCGCGAGCATCGGCGTCAAGGCCGTGCACGACGGCGGCAACTCGCGCCTGCCGGACAACATCAAGGGCGACAGCGTGACGCCCGAGGTCTCGGGCATCTACAGCACGACCTTCGGCGAAGGCATGTTCGGCGTGTCCGTGTCGGGCAGCTTCCAGAAGCGCGACGCTGGCTACAACAGCGCCGGCGTGCCCAACGGCTGGCTGCCGTTCAAGGGCGACGAGACGGGCAACGGCGCGATCCCGCTGCCGGGCGCGCCGGGATCGGAACGGATCACCAACCGTCCTGGCCCCAACGACGTCTACTCGCTGCCGCAGAACGTCAACTACAACATGAACGCGATCAGCCGGGAGCGCACGAACGGTCAGGTGACCTTCCAGTTCGCGCCGACCAAGTCGCTGACGACGACGCTCGACTACACGGCCTCGCAGAACAAGGTGCACACGCGCCGCAACGACCTGTCGGCCTGGTTCAGCTTCGGTCCGTCGTCGAGCTCGTGGACCAGCGGCCCCATCTCCGCCCCGCTCAACTACACCGAGCTGATCGCCAACGGCGACGCCGACCTGTCCATGGGCGGCGCCGACTTCGCGACCAAGAACGACAACAAGTCGCTGGGCTTCAACGCCGACTGGAAGGTCAACAACAAGCTGCGCTTCGCGTTCGACGCGCATCACTCCACCGCGGAGTCGGGCGCCGACAGCCCCTGGGGCAGCAACAACGTCATCGGCACGGCCAGCTTCAACCGCGGCCAGACCGGCGTCGACTTCAGCCAGGACCTGCCCATCCTGATCATGCCGACGACGACGCGCAACGCGGCACTGCAGCAGGTGACCGGCTCGTCCTTCCGCAACAGTTACATGAAGGCGCAGGTCGACCAGCAGCAGATCAGCGGCAGCTGGGACATCTCCGACGAGTCCAAGCTGGACTTCGGCGTCGGCCTGACGAAGGCGAAGAACCGCTCGGCCTACTCCAACGTCCAGCTGGACAACTGGGGCGGCGTGGCCAACGGTCCGGCCAACTACCCCGACAACGTCTGGATCCCGCAGGACCTGCGCGACTTCTTCGGCAAGATCGGCGGCGTCGGCGACCCGCGGCTGTTCACGCTGTTCTACACCTTCGACTTCGGCACCGTCCGCGACCTGGCGGCCAAGGGCAACGGCGATCCGTCGAAGTACCTGGCGTCCAACGTCTTCTCGACGGACCGCCGCACGACGGAGAAGTCCAGCAGCGCCTACGCGGAGTACACCCGCGAGTGGGAACTGGGCGTGCCCATGAGTGCCACGGTCGGCATGCGTTACGAGAAGACCAAGGTCACCTCGAGCGCGCTGGTGCCGATCGCGACGGGCATCACCTGGGGCTCCAACAACGAGCTGACGGTGCTCAAGGGCGATCCGGGCTTCACGACGCTGGACGGCAAGTACAGCTACTGGCTGCCCAACATCGACTACCAGGCCGACCTGACCGACAAGCTGAAGCTGCGCGCCAGCTACGGGACGACGATCGGCCGTCCGGGCTGGGACGCGATCCAGGGCGGACAGACGCTGAACGACCTGGCGCGCCTGAGCGGCGGCACCGGCTCGCAGGGCAACCCGGGGCTGAAGCCGCTGAAGTCGAAGAACATCGACTTCTCGCTGGAGTACTACTACGCGCGGTCGAGCTACGTGGCGGCGGGCGTGTTCCGCAAGAACATCAGCAACTACATCGGCTCGACGCTGGAGAACGCAACCCCGTTCAACCTGCACACCCCGATCGGCGGCGCGTACTACAACGAGGCCTCGACCACCGGCGCCTGCGGCAGCGACATCACCTGCATCCGCGACTACATCCTCAACCGCTACGACGGCCAGCCGGGCGTGACCAAGACCGGCGAGAGCAACGGCCATGCGCTGGGGACCATCGTCGGACAGCCCGGCGATCCGGTGGCCAACTTCCAGATCACGGTGCCGGCCAACACGCAGTCCAACAGCCTGAAGGGCTTCGAGCTGAACGTGCAGCATGCGTTCGGAAACTCGGGCTTCGGCGTCGCGGCCAACTACACCAAGGTCAAGTCGGGATTGAAGTACGACAACGCGAGCTTCGCGCAGCAGTACGCGCTGGTCGGCCTGAGCGACTCCGCCAACCTGGTGGGCTTCTACGAGGACGCGAAGTTCAGCGTGCGCGTGGCCTACAACTGGCGCGACAAGTTCCTGGCCGCGGTCAACGACGGCAACCAGCTGGGCCGTTCGGCGCCGATCTTCACGGAGCCGTACTCGCAGGTGGACATCAGCCTGGGCTACAACTTCAGCGAGAAGCTGAGCATGCAGGCCGAGGTGATCAACGTCGGCGATTCGATCCTGCGCCAGCACGGCCGGACGTCGGAAGAGGTGTACTCGGTCACGCAGACCGGCCGCCGCTATATGCTGGGACTCCGCTACAAGTTCTGAGCCCGCGAGGGCCCCTGCCCGCATGAAGCCGATCCTGGAAATCCACGACCCGGTCCCGGGTCGGCTTCCTCCCGACCTGCTCGAGGCCGCGCAACCGGTGGTGTTGCGCGGCCTCGTGTCGCATTGGCCGATGGTGCGCGAGGCCCTGCGCTCCGACCGCGCGGCCGTCGACTACCTGCACGGTTGCTGGCGCGGCGCGCCGGTGGCCATCATGACGGGGCCGCCGGAGATCGCCGGCCGCATCTTCTACAACGACGACTTCACCGGCATGAACTTCGGTCGTGCCGACGCGCCGCTGCCGGCGCTGATGGAGGAGTTGCTCAAGCTGGCCGACGTCGAGCACCCGCCCTGCTACTACGTCGGCTCGACGTCGGTGGATACCTGCCTGCCGGGCTTCCAAGCCGACAACGACCTGGATCTATCGCCGCTGGGCGGATCGGACGCGTTGGGCAATCCTGTGGCGCCGGAGGCCCTTGCCAGCGTGTGGCTCGGCAATCGCAGCCGCATCGCGCCGCACTACGACCTGCCGGACAACATCGCCTGCGTCGCGGCGGGGCATCGGCGCTTCACGCTGTTTCCGCCGGAGCAGTTGCCCAACCTCTACGTCGGCCCGATCGACTTCACGCCGGCGGGACAGCCGGTCAGCCTGGTGGACCTGGAACACCCCGACTTCGAGCGCTTCCCGCGCTTCGCCCAGGCGCTGGCGCAGGCGCAGGTCGCCGAACTCGGACCGGGCGACGCGCTCTACATCCCCAGCATGTGGTGGCATCAGGTGGAGGCGCTCGACGCCTTCAACGTGCTGATCAACTACTGGTGGCGCCAGTCACCGGCGCACATGGATCCGCCGCTGTTCGCGCTGATGCAGGCGCTGCTGTCGATGCGCGACCTGCCCGCGCCGCAGCGCGCGGCGTGGCGCGGCATCTTCGACCATTACGTGTTCAACGCGGACGCCGACACGGCGGCCCACATCCCCGCGCATGCGCGGCATGCGCTCGCTCCGCTCACGGCGGAAGGCGCGGGCCACCTGCGCGGACATCTGATTCAGCGGCTCAAGCAACGCTGAACATCCGAGACAACATGGAGGAGACGCCATGACCTTCACCGCACCCGAATCACAATCCCCTCGCCGCCCCGTGAAGCGCGTCGTCATCGCCGGCGGCGGGACGGCGGGCTGGATGATGGCGGCCTGCATCTCGAAGCACCTCGGCAAGCAGCTGGACATCCGGCTGGTGGAGTCGGACGAGATCGGCACCGTCGGCGTCGGCGAGGCGACGATCCCGACGATGCTGACCTTCCATCAGCTGCTCGGTCTCGACGAGCGCGAGTTCATGGCGGCGACGCAGGCGACGATCAAGCTGGGCATCAAGTTCGAAGGCTGGCGCGAGACCGACTCGACCTACATCCACGCGTTCGGCAACACCGGCATCGATCACTGGACGGCGGGTTTCCAGCATTTCTGGCTGAAGGGCCGTGAACGCGGGCTGGCGTCCGACTACGCCGACTACTGCCTGGAGGCGCGGGCCGCGCAGGCGCTCAAGTTCGCGCATCTGCCCGACGAGGGCATCAACTACGCCTTCCATCTGGACGCGACCCTGTACGGCCAGTACCTGCGCCGCTTCAGCGAGGGCTTCGGCGTGAAGCGCCTCGAAGGCAAGATCGCCGAGGTGCTGATGCACGCCGACGGCGACATCCGCGCGCTGAAGCTGCAGGACGGGACGGAGATCGAGGGCGATCTTTTCGTCGACTGCACGGGCATGCGTTCGGTGCTGCTGGGCGGGGCGCTGGGGGTGGGGTACGAAGACTGGTCGCATTGGCTGCCGTGCGACAGCGCGATTGCGCTGCAGACCGCGTCGGTGCGGGAAGCCGTGCCCTACACGCGATCGATCGCGCATCCGTGGGGCTGGCAGTGGCAGATCCCGCTCCAGCACCGCGTCGGCAACGGCGTGGTCTTCAGCAGCCGCTACACCGACGACGAGGCGGCGCGCGCCGCGCTGCTCGGCAACATCGACGGCGAGGTGCTGACGCCGCACCGCGTGATCCGCTTCAAGCCGGGTCAGCGCGAGGTGGTGTGGAAGCGCAACTGCGTCGGCGCGGGGCTGTCGAGCGGCTTCCTGGAGCCGCTGGAATCGACCAGCATCCACCTGATCCAGCGCACGGCGATCCGGCTGCTGCAGATGTTCCCGAAGGACGGGATCCGACAGTCCGACATCGACGAATACAACGCGCAGATGCGCTACGAGCTGGAGCACATCCGCGACTTCATCGTGCTGCACTACCACCTGCAGCAGCGCACGGACTCGCCGATGTGGCGCGACATGCGGGAGATGCCGGTGCCGGCGTCGCTGCAGCACCGTCTGGACCTGTTCCGCGAGACGGGGCGCGTGTTCCGCGTGCCCAACGAGCTGTTCACCGAGAACTCATGGGTGCAGGTGATGCTCGGCCAGGGGCTGATGCCCGAGCAGCATCACCCCTCGGCGGACCTGATGGGGGACAAGGAGCTCTCGGGATTCCTCGGCGCCATCACCGCGCGCGTCGACAAGACCGTGGCGCAGATGCCGGGGCATCAGCAGTATGTGACGCGGTATGCGCCGGCGGCGGTCGTGAAGGCGCCCGTGCCGGCGTGAGTGATCGTCGGCGGGCGCTCGATCTTCGCGCCCGCCGCGCATCGCTCAAGGCAAGCCGAACAGCTTGCGCGCGTTGCCGTAACGGATCTTCGCCTTCTCTTCGTTGGTGAGCTTCAACCGGTCGAGCGCGGCGAGCGTCTGCGGCAGCGTGAGCTGCGGGTAGTCCGATCCCAGCAACAGATGGTCGATGCCGACGTTGCGCAGCGTCCAGACGAATTCGTCGGCGATGGGCGAGCCGGCGACGACGACGCTGGTCGCGGAGATGTCGAAGTAGATGTTGTCGCCGAAGAGCCCTTCGGCGGTGCGGGCGAGCGCGAGGATGTTCCAGAAGCGGAAGTTCAAGCCGCCGATGTGGGCGAAGATGAACTTCGTCTTCGACGCCTTGAGCGCGAGATTGAAGAGCTTCTCGCTGTCCCCGGGCAGGATGTTGGCGTTGTCCATCAGCACGATGACGTCGAGCTCACCGGCGCGCTTCACGAGCGTCAGCACGCGCGGGTCGTCCGGATCGAAGCGCTGCGTGTGCGGATGGATCTTCAGCACCTTCACGCCGAGCTTCGCGACCCGTGTGAGCTCAGTCAACGCGGCATCCCCGTCGTAGGGATGCACGGTGGCAACGGGCAGCAACTCGGGATGCTGCTTCGCGAGCGCGATCACGCTGTCGTTGCCGGCGCGGATCTTCTCGACATCGCCGGCCAGCGCCTGATTCGGTCCTCCGAACCACATGGCCGCCAGGCCGTCCACGGGCCGTCCGGCGGACTTCAACTGCTGTTGGTACTCCCGCAGCGAGGTCTCGCCGTTCCACAGATGGACGTGGGAGTCGAACACCTTGTCCTGCGCATGCGCCAAGGGCGCGAACAGCAAGGCACTCAGGACGATCAAGGGCAGCAGGCGCATGAGGTCTCAGGGCACGTAGATGGGACCGTCGATTGTGCGTGTAGGTCTCCGGACACCGTATGCTTCACCACACCGGAGGACCCATGCCAGCCCACAACGATCCGACATCCGATGATTTCGTCTGCGTCGCGACGCTGGACTCACCGACCGAGGCGCACCTGCTGAAGGGCGTGCTGGAAGCCGTCCACCTCTCGCCGCATCTCGCGGACGAGCACATGGTGCGGAACTATTCGCTGCTGTCGCCGGCGCTCGGCGGTGTGCGCGTGCTGGTGCCGGCTTCGGAAGCTGCCGCGGCCCACAGGACCATCGCGGAATTCGAGGCCGGGGCCTATCGGCTCGAGGACGACGACGGGCGGGAGCAGCCCGCGCGCTGAGCTGAACGCCGGCGACTCCGCTTGGCGCACCGATTGCCGGATAGGCCAGTTCCGGAGACCTTCCATGCGCGGCGCCCTCGACTTCACTTCCTGGCAGACGATGCTCTCGACGCTGATCGGACTCGTCATCGTGTCGCTGATCGCCGTCGGCGTGCGGCTGCTCGTGATGCAGTCGGTGCAGCAGCGGCGCGAGCGCGCGAATCGGCAGATCAATGAACGGCTCAAGACGTTGATCGCGGCGTACAAGACGCTGGGGGGCTCGTTCACCGGCACGCTCGCCGTGGACCCGCGCCATCTGCGCGAGCTGCGCCAACTCGCCGAGCCCGGCACGATGGCGATCGGCGCCTCCGATCGCGCGCGCCGCATGCGCGATGCCGTCGAGGCCGCGCTGTCGGACATCATCCTGCTTGGCACAGACGAGCAGGTGCGCCTCGCCGCGCAGGCGGCCCAGGACATGGTCACGGGCAAGCCGGTGGAGACGGCGGCGCTCGTCACGTCGCTGCGCGACTTCATCCGCGAGGTGCTGGAGCTCGATCCGATCCCGGCGTCCGTCGTGATCCCGAAGCAAGGTCCGCTGAGGCCCGCGGGCAGCGGCGCTGGCAAGAGCGGTGGCGCCGGTGGGCGTGAAGGCGGCTCGCGCGGTGGCGGTGGCGGTGGCGGCGCCGCAGGTGCTGGAGGCCTCGGCGCAGGACTTGGGCTCGGAGCAGCGGGCAGTCATGCCGCTGAGGGCACTCAGGATCCGGAAGAAGATCCGGCGAAGTGAGCGACGCGTTGCAACGCGCCAGGCCGGCGCTCCGCTCACCGCGATTCGCCAGCCTTCTCGACCACCCGGCTGCCCCACTCGACCAGAGCGCCGATCCCGGCGACGACGGCGCTCGCGAGCCAGACCCAATAGCCCGCATCAAGGCCGATGACCTTCAAGCGGGCGGCCGCCAGGCTGTTCCAGGACCAGAGCGCCTCACGCACCTGGAGCGCTCCGAGCATCAACGCCACGGCCGCGCCCAGCACGATCAGCGTGAGCACAGGCCGTCGCAGGGCCAGCAGCGCCCAGGCCGCCCACACCAGGGGATTCGCCAGCCAATGGACCGTGCCGTTGAGGTAGCCCAGACACAGCAGGAAGAAGCCGCTGTGATGGTCGCCGTTGGCGAAGCGGATCGCCGGTAGCGCGAGGGAGCCCAGATAGAGCAGCACGCTGAAGGCCAGGAAGATGAAGCGGGGCGACATGGACGTGGAGGCCGGAGCGGTTGGTTGCGACGCCGCGCAGTGTGTGCGCCGCATCGCCAGCGACGATGGTCTCGTCTTCTCGGTACCGGCTCCCGCGACCGAGGGGGTCAGGGCGTGACACCGCGCGCCGTCCGGCGCTGCCAGTTGTACGGCGTCGTCGTCGACACCTTCACCATCCCCGAGGCTTCGAGGATGGGCCGCGAGAAGTCCGTGGAGTCGCTGTGGATCAGCGTCTTCCCCAGCGCCAGCGCTTCGTGCGCCCGCGCTGCGGTCAATGCACGGTAGATGCCTTTCCCGCGCCACGCCGGACGCGTGGCGCCGCCCCAGATCCCGGCGAAGGTGGTGCCGGCCACCGGCTCCAGCCGTCCGGCGGTGATCACCTCTCCATCGGCTTCCGCGATCCACAAGGACATCCCATCGTCGCGCGCGAGCCGCTCCAGCAGCGACTGCGTCATCGGATCCGGATCGAGGTCGCCGAACACCTCCGCCTGCATCGCGCACATGCGCGCCACCTCCTGCGGCTCACGGATGGTGCGCATCGTCACACCCTCCGGCAATGGGACATCGGCGACCAGCAGTTGCGCCTCGCCGATCATGATCGACTCCGGCGGATCGGGCTCGAAGCCATGCGCCAGGAGCGCCTCATGCAGCCCCGGTGCCAGGTCGTGCCCGCGCGACTTCCACTCGACATGGGTGATGGCGGGATCAGCCTGATAGTGCCGCACGGCTTCTCCGACGAGCCGATGGATCTCCTGTGCATCCGCACCACCGAGATCGCGATACGTCACGAAGCCACGGCCGCGCGCGAAGGTCACCAGCCGCAACGGTCCCAGTCGCGTGACGGCAATGGCGCTCGGCGTTTCGGCGTCGGAGCGGAGTTGGTCGTCGTAGGCGGCGAGCAGAGCGGAGGCGTCATTCATGCCGCCACATGGTAGTGGACCAACGGGAAAAACCATTAAGTTGACCGTTTTGACCATTTCAGTACACTTGGTCAAATGAAATCAAGCAGCGAAGCACAGGCTCCCGCACCCAATGCGCGACGGGACACCATCCTCGACGCGGCGATCCGGGAGTTCGGACAGCGCGGTTACCGCAAGACCTCGATCGAGGATCTCGCCGCCGCGGCGCAGATCTCCAAGCAGGGTCTCTACCTGCACTTCGCGGGAAAGAACGAGGTGTTCGTCGCCGCGATGCAGAAGTACCTCACGGACGGTCTGACGCTCGTCGACGAAGCGCTTGGCCGCACAGACCAGCCGCTCTCCAAGCGACTCGCCGCCGCCATGGACGCCTGGTTCGGTCGCCATCTCGTCACCTTCACGCCGAGCGCTTTCGACGTGATCGAGGCCGGCGACCAACTCTCCTCGAAGGAGGTCGAGAAAGTGAAGCTCGCCTTCCAGCAGCGCATCGCCAAGGCGCTGGCATCGGCGCCGGAGTTCTTGGATGTCCCGTCGAACCGATCGCCGCAGGACGTCGCGCAAGTGCTGTTCCTGTGCGGCCTCACCTGGAAGGACGGCAAGCCGACACCTCAGGAGTTCTCGAAACGCGTCCGGCTGTGCGTGCGCGTCTGCTGCCATCTGGAGGAATGATCCATGAGCAAGGTCCTCGTCACCGGCGGATCCGGTTTTCTCGGCGGTCACTGCATCGTCCAACTGCTGCAGGCCGGCCATGAGGTCCGCACCACCGTGCGCTCGGCGAGCCGCTCGTCCGTCGTGCGGGACATGGTCCGCCAGGGCGGCGCCGATCCGGACGCCCGTCTCGACATCGTGATCGCAGACCTCGGTGCGGATGCCGGATGGGCCGAAGCCGTCGCCGGCTGCGACTACGTGCTGCACACGGCGTCGCCGTTTCCTCCGGGCGCGCCCCAGCACGAGGACGAGCTGATCGTCCCCGCGCGCGAGGGCACGCTCCGGGTGCTGCGCGCCGCGCGGACGGCGGGTGTGGCGCGGGTGGTGCTGACGTCCTCCTTCGCCGCGATCGGGTACGGGCACGCCCGTCTGGAACAGCCGCTTGATGAGTCCCACTGAAGCCGCCTGGAAGCCGATACCACCGCGTATGTGAAGTCGAAGACGCTGGCCGAGCGCGCCGCCTGGGACTTCGTCGCCGCATCGGGTCGAGGACTGGAGCTCGTCGTGATCAATCCAGTCGGCATCTTCGGCCCGGTGCTCGGTGCCGACTACTCGTCATCGATCGGCTTGATCAAGCGCATGCTGGACGGCCAGATCAGCGCCTGTCCGCAACTGCACTTCGGCGTGGTGGACGTGCGGGACGTCGCCGAACTGCATCTTCGCGCGATGACGCATCCCCAGGCCGCGGGCCAACGTTTCCTCGCTTCCGCCGGCGACTGCGTATCGATGCTCGATGTCGCGCGCATGCTGCGCGCCGGTCTGGGCGAGGCGGCGCGCCTCGCGCCCACGCGGCAGCTGCCGAACTGGCTGGTCCGCCTCACCGCCCGCTTCAAGCCCGGGCTGCGCCAGCTGCTGCCCGAGCTCGGCAAGGTGATGCACCTCTCCAACCTCAAGGCGCGACGCGTGCTCGACTGGCAACCCCGCGGCGACGCCGAAGCGATCGTCGCAACAGGAGAGAGCCTGGCCCGCCGGGGTCTGCTGGGCACCCGCTGAACGCTCGCTGATCGCCCGGATGGGCGCGCCGGCCCCGGGCGCTACGTCCGCCCTTCACGCTGCTGACTTCCTCCGCGAAAAAAATCACGCGCTTCACGACCTCCCAGGTGAAGCTTCATGAGCACGACATCCCGCCGGTCCTTCCTGACCGCCGCGGTCGCCGGCATGGCCAGCAGCCATGCGTTCGCGCAGACCCTCCGACAGGCACTCGCCACACCCGCCAACAACGCCACCGGCACCCTCGCCGACATCGAGCACGTGGTCATCCTGATGCAGGAGAACCGCTCCTTCGACCACTACTTCGGCACGCTCGCCGGCGTGCGCGGCTACAGCGATCCGCGCCCCATCGCCCTGCCCTCCGGCCAGCCCGTCTGGATGCAGCCCGGCACCGCCGTAGGCTCCCAAGTGCTCCCGTACCACTTCGACATCCGCAACACCAACGCGCTGCGCGTCGGCCTGGACCACAGCTGGAAAGGCACCGAGACCACCTGGAAGGACTGGAACGTCTGGGTGCCCAAGAAGTCGTCCCGCACCATGGGCTACTTCGACCGCAGCGACCTGCCCTTCTATTACGCCCTCGCCGACGCGTTCACCGTCTGCGACGCCTACCACTGCTCGATCTTCGGACCGACCGACCCCAACCGCTTCTACGCCCTCACCGGCCACAGCAACGCGGTGGTGACCGGGATCTCCGACTCCAAGCTCTACAACGTCACCAACGGCACCTACAACGGCGACATCGCCAACGACAACCCCGCCGCCAAGGGCAACGAGTGGGTGACCTACGCCGAGACCCTGGAGAACGCCGGCGTGAGCTGGAAGGTCTACCAGGAGTGGGACAACTACGGCGACAACTACCTCCAGTACTTCAAGAACTTCCGCACCGACGCCAACGGGCAGAAGCTGACCAGCGCCTCGCCGCTGTACCGCAAGGGCCGCGCGCTGGCCGCCGGCTCGACGCAGGCCAACGCAGCGGGCACGACCGGCCAGTGGCTGATCGACCAGTTCGCCGCCGACGTCCGCAGCGGCAACCTGCCGCGCGTGTCCTACATCTGCGCGCCGACCGAGTATTGCGAACACCCGGACGACACGCCCAACGCCGGTGAGAACTTCACCGCGCGCCTGCTGCAGGCGCTGGTGCAGACGCCCGAGGTCTGGTCGAAGACTGCGCTGATCCTGACCTACGACGAGAACGACGGCTTCTTCGACCACATGCCGTCGGTGATGGCGCCGCTGAACAGCGACCGCGGCCGCACGACGATGACCAACGCCACGCAAGGCGAGATCGCCAACAGCCAGCCGATCGGCCTCGGCCCGCGCGTGCCGACGATGGTCATCTCGCCGTGGAGCAAGGGCGGCCGCGTCTGCTCGCAGCTGTTCGACCACACCTCGCTGATCCGCTTCACCGAGGAATGGCTGGTCGCGCTCGGCCATCCGCGCAGCAGCGTGCAGTGCAACGGCATCTCGCCGTGGCGCCGCGCGGTCTGCGGCGACATGACCAGCGCCTTCGACTTCAAGTCCGGCGGGGCCGAGTTCCCGTCCTCGGTGCCGGCGAACGCCGTGTACTTCAAGGGCTGGGGCACCAAGGACGCGCTGCCGCCGGCCAACCAGAGCCTGCCGCGCCAGGAGAAGGCCACCAGCGGCGTCCCGCGCCGCGCTGCCCCGCTGCCGTACCGCTCGACCGTCGAGGGCATCGCCGCGACGAACGCGAAACAGTTCGCGCTGAGCTTCGCCAACGAAGGCAGCGTCACGGCCGCGTTCATCGTCTACTCGACGCTGCGCACCGACGGCCCATGGCACTACACCGTCGAACCGGGCAAGCGCATCGACCAGGAAGTCTGGAACTGGAGCAGCGCGCCGCTGCAGCTCGCCGTGCACGGCGACAACGGCTTCCTGCGCGAGTTCCGCATGAGCTTCGACGGCGTCGGCCGCCTGGCCGCGACCAGCCTGAAGGAGCAGCCCGCGAGCGCGAGCATCACGCTGACACTGCGCAACGCCAGCACGCAGACGATGCGCTTCCGCGTGGTCGACAACGCCTATGGCGACAAGACCGTCGTCACGGTGGACGTGCCGGCGGGCTCCAGTCGTGACCACGTCCGCGCCGTCACGTCGAGCTACGGCTGGTACGACCTGCTGGTCACCGTCGACGGCGACAACGCCTTCCAGCGCCGCCTGGCCGGACACGTCGAAGGCGCGGGGCTCGACTTCACCGACCCGGTGCTGAACGGCCTGGCGCAGGTCACGTGGAATGCACCGCCGGTGCTGCCGCCCAGCACGCCGACGGCCACGTTCAAGGCCGACGTCGACCGCGTGCGGATCGGCGGCAACGTCTCGCTGACCTGGACCGGCCTGCCGTCGAGCACGACGAACTGGATCGGCCTCTACCGCGTCGGCATGACGCCCGGCGGCCCGGGTTCGCTGAAGTGGAACTATGTGGCGAGCCCGTCGGGATCGCAGGTGTTCGCGCTCGCGGGTCAGCCGGAAGGCGACTACTTCCTCGGCCTGTTCCTCAACGACGGCTACGGCGAAGCCGCGGCGCGCCTGCCGGTCCGCATCCGCAAGAACGGCGACGTGAACGCCGACGGCGCCGTCACCGCCGCCGACCGCGACACGCTGCGCAACGCCATCGGCAGCTGCGCCGGCGACGCGCGCTTCGAGCCGCTGGCCGACATGGACGGCGACAAGTGCATCACGCAAGCGGACTACCGCGTCTGGTACCAGCTCTTCAGCACCCTGTGAGACCCCTCATGACCCTCATGCTCCGCAACCCCCTGCTCGCCGCCGCTGCACTGGCGATCGCGTCATTGACCGCCCCGGATGCCCATGCCGCCACCGTTTCGCTCACCGCCGCCGGTCCGGCCAAGGTCGGCGAAGGCGTGGACCTGCTCATCAGCCTGGTGGATCCGTTCGGCGGCCTGCCCTCCGATGAAGAGCTGCTGTCCTTCGGCTTCCGCCTCAGCTACGACACGACCAAGCTCTCCTTCGGCAGCTTCACCGCCGCGGCCGGCTGGGATGACGACAGCCCGTGGCTGGGCGCCGGCACCTTCGGCGGATCGAGCTTCCCC
The DNA here is from genome assembly GCF_048957715.1 of Mitsuaria sp. CC2. Classification (NCBI taxonomy): domain Bacteria; kingdom Pseudomonadati; phylum Pseudomonadota; class Betaproteobacteria; order Burkholderiales; family Sphaerotilaceae; genus Roseateles; species Mitsuaria sp. CC2. Next base: position 144,546 of record NZ_JARVXN010000038.1, read on the forward strand.
GGCGTCGCCAACGGCGGCCAGACCTCGCTGCTGCTCGGCACGCTGCACTTCGACGCGCTGCAGGGCGGCCTCGCGCAGATCGGCCTGATCACCGATGCCGGCAACCTCAACCACGGCCTCAGCTACCTGTGGAGCGACGTGCAGCCGCTCAACGCGTCGCTGAACCTGGCGGTGTCGGCGGTGCCGGAACCGACGTCGGTGCTGCTCGCGGCGCTGGGCCTGGGCGCGCTCGGGTTCACGACGCGTCGTCGCAAGACCTCGCACTGACCACACGGACGGAAAAAAGGGAGCCCGTGCTCACGGGCTCCCTGGGGGCCGCCAACTTGGGCGGCGATCGGACGGCGATCGGACGGCGATCGGACGTCGGTCGGACGTCGGGCGGACGTCGGGCGGTCGACCATCAGCCGACCGCCAGGTCTTCAGACGATCACTGGACCACGGCGTCGCGCACCTTGCGCGGTGCCAGTTCGTGACGCTCGAACTGCATCGAGAACGACGCGCGTCCCGACGAGAGCGCACGCAAGTTGCCGATGTAGCCGAACATCTCGCTCAGCGGCACCTGGGCGTCGACGACGATCGCGGTGCCGCGCAGCGCCTGACCACGGACCAGCCCGCGCCGACGATTCAGGTCGCCGATGCAGTCGCCGAGCGACTCGGCCGGCGTGACGACTTCGACGGCCATCACCGGCTCCAGCAACTGTGCATCGGCCTTCGCGAAGGCCTCGCGCGTCGCAGTCGCCGCCGCGAGCTCGAACGCCATCGCTGACGAATCGCGCTCGTGGAAACCGCCGTCCAGCAGCGTGACCTGGAAGTCCACGCACGGGAAGCCCGCGATCACGCCGCTGAGTGCCGCGCGCCGGATGCCCGCCTCCACCGCGGGAATGAACTCGCGGGGGATCGCGCCGCCGACGACCCGGCTCTCGAAACGCAGGCCTTCGCCGCGCGCCAGCGGCTCGAAGCGCAGCACGACCTCGGCGAACTGCCCGGGGCCGCCGCTCTGCTTCTTGTGGACGTGATGCACGTCCACCGCCCGCCCGAGCGTCTCGCGATACGCCACCTGCGGCCGGCCGACCTGCACCTCCACGCCATGACGCGCGCGCAGCTTCTCGATCGAGACCTCCAGCTGCAGCTCGCCCATGCCGGAAAGGATCGTCTGCCCGGTCTCAGCGTCATACCGCATCCGCAGGCTCGGGTCCTCGCGCAGCATGGCCTGCAGCGCCTTCGACAGCTGCCCCACGTCGTCGCGCGTCTTCGGCTCGATCGCGACGTCGATCACCGGCTCGGGTACGCTGATCTCCTCGAGATGCAACGGGCTCGCCGGGTCGCACAGGGTGTGACCGGTCAGCGTCTCCTTCAGGCCGATCACGGCCGCGATGTCGCCGGCGCGCAGCTCGTCGCGCTCCACGCGGTCGTCCGCGTGGATCTCGTAGAGCCGACCGACCCGTTCCATGCGCCCCGTGTTGACGTCGAGCACGGCGTCGCCGCGTCGCAGCCGTCCGCGATAGACACGCACGAAGACCATCGTCCCGTGACCGTCGGCCGCCACCTTGAACGCGAGCGCGGCGAAGGGACCGTCCGGGTCGGACGGCGACTTCTCCGCGACGTCGATGTCGGCGCGACGGATGTCCTCCGGCGCCGGCAGGTAGTCGACGACTGCGTCCAGCAGCGGCTCCACGCCGCGGTTGCGGAACGCCGAGCCCGCGAGCGCCGGCACGAACGCGCCCGACAGCACGCCGCGTCGGATGCAGCGGCGCAACGTCGCTTCATCGATCGGCTGACCGTCGAGCCACGCGGCGAGCACGGCGTCGTCCTGCTCGACCACGGTCTCGATCAGGCGGGCGCGATGGGCGCGCGCCTGGTCGAGCATCGCGGCGGGCACGTCCGATTCGACGTACGGCGCCGACGCGTCGTCGCGTTCCCAGACGAGCGCCTTCATCGCGATCAGATCGACGACGCCGCGGAAGTCGCCCTCCGCGCCGATCGGCAGCTGCAGCGGCAGCACGGTCGCGCCGAGGCGTTCTTCCATCATGGCCACGACGCGCAGGAAGTCCGCACCGACGCGATCGAGCTTGTTGATGAAGGCGATGCGCGGCACGCGGTACTTGTCCGCGAGGCGCCAGTTGGTCTCAGTCTGCGGCTCCACGCCGGCGACGCCATCGAACACCACGACCGCGCCGTCGAGCACGCGCAGCGAGCGGTTGACCTCGATGTTGAAGTCGATGTGCCCGGGCGTGTCGATCAGGTTGAGCTGCGTGCCCTTCCACTGGACGGACACGGCGGCGCTGTTGATCGTGATGCCGCGGCGGCGTTCCTGCGGATCGAAGTCCATGCGGGTGGTGCCGTCGTTGACGTCGCCGATGCGATGGCTTTCACCCGTGTAGAACAGGATGCGTTCGGTGGTGGTGGTCTTGCCGGCGTCGACGTGGGCGATGACGCCGAGGTTGCGCAGGGGCTTGTGGGTCGTGTGGCGCGAGTTCATGGTGAATCCTTCTTTCGAAATCTGAGGGCAAGACGCTGCCCTCAGGCGGATTCACCTGATGCGGGCTAGCGTCGAGAGGGATGCGGCGGAATGCCGGATCGAGAGCCGGAGCGCGGGCGCGCGCGGACGCAAGTCCGGCGGACGGGAATCGTCGCGATCAGCTTGTCGTAGGTGCGGGTGCGCATGGTTGAAATCGAAAACGAGAGGTGAAAACGGAAAGCGGAAAACAGAAAACCCCGGAGGGCGCTGGGCCTGCCGGGGTTCTGTGGAAGACCGGAAGGCGCGCACGCCTTCCGAATGCGATCGGAGGGCGCGTCAGGTGGCGAAAGTCGCCTTGATCACTTGGGAGGTCTTCATGATGGCCGTGATTCTGAGCGAACCCGCGCGCTCGTGCAATGGGCTGTCGCGATGACCGTACTCGATTCGGGGTCAGGTGTTGCGATGGATAGACAGCGTGCGCTGGGGCCGCTCATTGCTGTCAATGTCGACTACTCATCTGCGTCTATTCACGATGACGAAACCCCAGAACCAGTCAGTGCCAGATCGGGCGTGCGAGCGTAGATTCATCTCTCCGCAATGACTCGCTGAAAGTGAGGTGATGAATGGAAATCGATGTGTTCCTGGCGTTGACCAGCGCCGGGGTGTCTGAAGCCAAAGCTCGATCCGCAGCGGAGTCGATCCGAAGGGAGGCTGACCAGATCCGCGACGCTCAGCAGGAGATGGCGACCAAGAGCGATCTGAAGGAGATGGCAAGCAAGAGCGATCTGAAGGACATGGCCACCAAGAACGATCTGGCGCAGTTGAAGTCGGAGCTCCAGGTCGACATGGCGAACCTGAAGAGCGATCTCTCGCAGCGCCTGGTCGAGATGCAACGTTCGTCCATGGCGATGATGTTCGGCGGCTTTGGGATGATGGCCGCCACGATGGCGCTTCTCAACTATCTGCGCTGACATGACTCCGCAAAGAAGAAGGAAGACCGCCTTCGGGCGGTCTTCTTCATGGCGCCGTCAGCATCAACGTTCCCGCTGCTGCGCCTCCAGGCGCTTCAGCACTTCGCCGATCGCCGCGCCTTCCCGGATCTGCGGATTCGAGTAGCCATCGGTCTTCCCCGCTTCCTTCTCTCGAACCTCGATCAACTTGCGCGCCTGCGCATGCGCTTCCTGGAAGGACCGGGTCTGCCTCAGCGCGTCGACATACATCGCCTGGCCGAAGAAGGTCAGCGGCGATTTCGAGCCGCAGCCATACGAGGTGTGCGTCGCGTCGGCCGCCGTCATCACCAGCGTGCCGTCGTCGGCCAGCGGTGCTATCCAGCTGCCTGAGAAACACGCCGAGACCGAGATCACCCGCCAGCGGATCCCCGCCTCGTCGAGCCACTGCTTGAGCAGCGCGGGCGTCATGGGCTCGCTCTCCAACGGATACGACTCCGTGGCGAGCAGACCGTCGCGACCGCCGTGCGAGGTCAGGTGCAGGAACAGCACGTCCTTCTCGCGGTCCATGACGGCGCCGATACGCGCGATCGTCCGGTGCAGGTTCGGCCGCGTCGCCCAGGGGATCGTGTCCTGCGACTTCGCATTCGTCACCAGCTGGACAGTCCGTCCACCCGTGCCGAAGCGCTCCGTCATCGTCTTCGCGACGACGGCACTCTCATGCATGAATACGTCCTGGGAGGCATACGGCGCGTAGGTGGCGGCGTAGACGTTCACCAGGCCCGGTTGGGACGGCGGCAACGCTCGGAGGGTTTCGGCGATCAGCGTCGACTGCTTGTCGAGGACCTCTTCGCTCAGCGACAGTCCTGAGTACTCCGTGCCCGCCTCGGCGGACCGCGCCGGCCACCAGAAGTACATCGGATCGAGCCAGCCGCTGATCGCGATCGGCAGCGGCGTGAGCAGGAGCGCGATCGCGCGCACCACGCCGGAGGTGGTGAGCCGCCACCACAGTCGCAGACTCGCCAGGCCTTCCCAGACCATCGGGAAGAGCCATGCGACCCAGCGGGCCCAGTCCGGCCAGCCCTCCGAGGGACCGAACACCGCCGGCGCGAGTCTGGCCAATGCGCCGTCGGCGATGTTCAGCAACAGCGTCACGGCGACGAGCAGCGTCACCAGCGTGCCCACGTTGGCTGGCCCCGGCTCGCGCCGCCCGGGCGAGGCGAGCAGCAGCCAGCAGATCCACACGGACACGACCGTGCCGCTCCAGCTCTTGTAGATCGCGCTCCACTCGAAGGTGGCGGCGCCGGCGATCGCCTCGCGCTGCAGGCCGAGCCCGACCGCCAGCGACAGCGCCACGAATGCGACCAGGGTCCACGGCCCGCCGCTCAGCCGCTCCCAGCGCGGCGCGCGGAAGGTCAGCACGCGCGCGGCCTCGGTGAGCCAGGCGAACCCTGGAGTCATGCTCCGTTGTGAATGACTGATATCCATCGAATAAATTTCATGAATTGAAGTCGAACGCCCATCATTCCCTGGCGACGTCGAAATTCATCTCCCCCGAGGAGCGACGACCTTCGAATCCGCCCGCCACGCGGGCACCGCCAAGGAGCTCATCATGACTGTCAAGAATGTCCTGTTCGTCCTGACCAACACCGCCGAGATCGGTCCGAACCATCGTCCGACGGGTTACTTCTTCGCCGAGGTGGCGCATCCGTTCGAGGTATTCGACCACGCCGGCGTGGCGGTGGACTTCGTGTCGCCACTCGGCGGCACGCCGCCGTCGGATGCGTACGACGAGTCCGATCCGGCACAGCGCGCTTTCCGTGAGAGCGCCGCCTTCCGCCGACTGTCGCGCAGCCGAAAGCTGTCCGAGGTCGACGTGCTGGACTACGACGCGATCTTCTTCCCAGGCGGCCTCGGCCCGATGGCCGATATCGCCACCGATCCCGACGTCAAGCGGGCCGTGATCCGCGCCTGGAACGGCGGCAAGATCGTCTCCGCCGTGTGTCACGGTCCGGTGGCCTTCTCCGGCGCTCAGCTCGACGACGGCACCCCCTTCCTGAAGGGGCGTCGCGTCACCGGGTTCTCGAATGCCGAGGAGGAAGGCTACGCCATCGCCGACGTGCCCTTCCTGCTGGAGAGCGCGTTGGTCGAGCAAGGCGCGATCTACGAGAAGGCCGACGTGTGGCAGCCCAAGGTGGTCGTGGACGGTCGCCTGATGACGGGCCAGAACCCGGCGTCGGGCGCACCACTCGCCAAGGAGATCGTGGCGGCCCTGAACAAGGACAGCGCATGAGCGCCGAGGCACCGATCGTGGTCGTGGCGCGCTGGCGGATGGCGCCGGAAGCCGTGCCCGAGGTGCTGGGGCTGATCGCCGCGCTGCGTGAGCAGTCGCTGGACGAGCCGGGCTGCCAGGGCTACGAGGCGTTCCACAGCGTGGGAACCGAGGCCGAACTGCTCCTGCTTGAGCGCTACTCGGACCAGGCTGCCATCGAGGCGCATCGCGCCTCGCCCCACTACCAGGCGCTGGTGGTGCAGCGCATCCTGCCGCTGCTGAGCGAACGGCAGGTGGAGCTGCTGCAAGCGAAGGCGTGAGCCTGCGCGGCGTCAGGTGTTGCCCCGCTCAGAACGCGGCGACGCTCAGCACCCAGGTGACGCCGAACTTGTCCGTGAGCATCCCGTAGAGCGGCGACCAGGCCGAGGGCGCGAGATCCTGCAGGATTGAAGCGCCCTCGGCCAACTGCTTCCAGAACGCCGAGATCTCGTCGGCCTGGCCGCTCTGGATCGAGACGAAGAAGGCACGGTCGCCGCGGTCCCAGCGCTGGTCGGTCGGCACGTCGTAGGCCATGACGCGGAAGCCGTTCGGTGCCACGACCTGGCCGAAGAGCACGAGCGCCGTGTCAGCCTCGGATCGGGCGGCGTGCGCTTCGCCGTAGGTCACGGCCATCAGGTCGCCGCCAAAGATGCCGTGATAGAAACTCAGCGCGTCGCGGGCTTGGGCGCGGAAATTGAGGTGGGGGGTGACGGTCAATGCCATGGTCGTTCCTGGACTCGTTGAACAAACCGGATCGCGCTGCGTTGCCACGCATGACGCGACCGGTGAGGTCAATGTAGGAAGACGGACAGCAGCTGCGTGACAGCAGAGTCTGCTGACAGGATTCGGCAGCGCGTCACGATAGGCCGTCGCTGCGATGGCGCGATGCGGCAAGGAGAACGATCAGGCGGTCAGGTCGATCGTCTCGCCCCGACCCCCGCGATCAGCGACCCCACCGCCACCATCGCCGCGCCGCCCCAGAACACCGGCGGCAACGGGGCGCTCAGCAGCACCGACGCGAACAGCGCCGACATCAACGGCGTCCCGTTCGCCGCCAGGCCGAGCACATGGATGTTCCCGCGCAGCACGCCGATGTTCCAAAGCATGTAGGCCAGCGTCACCGCCGCGCTCGCCAGCGCGACCTGGATGACGATGTGCGTCGACCAGTTCATCGGCGCGCGCTCCACGTTGAACGCGTGCACGACCCAGAAGCCGACAGCGCTCAGCGCCATGAAGAACCAGAGCGCGTTCTTGCCCTCGGCCATGTGCTTGGTGCAGGTGCTGTAGAGAGCCCACACGATGGCGCCGATGAAGGCCAGGCCGTAGCTGAGCGGATTCGACGCCGCGTTATGGAAGAACTGGCTGAGCGACAGCCCCTCCGGCGGCGAGGACGCCGCGATCACCCCGGCGAACGCCAGCGCCAGTCCGCCCAGCATCAGCACGTTCAGCCGCCTGCGGCCGGCGATCGCGGAGCACAGCACCGTGAGGCTGGGCCAGAGGTAGTTGACCATGCCGACCTCGATGGCCTCATGGCGGGACCGCGCGAAGCCGAGCGCCAGCACGAAGCAGAGCTCGTACCCGACGAACAGCGCGGCGCCCAGCCAGAGATAGCGGCGCGGCAGCGCGCGCAGCGAGGTGCGCGTCGGCAGGAGCAGCAGCGCGGACACGGTGAACAGCACCGCCGGCGCGCCGGTCCGGCCGAGGAACTCGATCGTGCTGCGCGTGACGCCCACGGACGTGCTCCAGAACAGGATGGCCAACAGGCCCAGCAGCGTGGCGCCGCTCGACACGGACTTCGACAGCTCAGACGTCGACATGCATGCTTTCGTTGGCCCGCCGGGCGAATCGCCCCGGCGGCATGCCCACATGCCGCGCGAACGCGACGCCGAAGGGTCCCACGGCGCTGTAGCCCACGCGCTCGGCGATCTCCGCGATCGACAGCTCGCGCTGCCGCAGCCATTGCTTGGCCAGCGCCATGCGCCAGCCGAGCAGATATGCCATCGGCGCGACGCCGACCGCACGGCTGAAACGATCGAAGAACGCGGAGCGCGACATCGACGCCTCCTTCGCCAGTTCCACGACCGTCCACGGCGACGCGGGCGCCTCGTGCATGCGACGCAGCGCCAGCGCCAGCCTGGGATCGGCCAGGCCGCGCACCAGACCCGGCGTCGCCGCCGTGCTGGCCGTCGCACGGAAGGCTTCGATCAGCAGCACCTCCAGCAGACGCGACATGACGATCTCCCGCGCCGGCCGATCGGCGCGCGACTCGTCGCCGACGAGCTGGACCAGCGTCGACAGACGGCGCTCGCCGCGGACATGCACCCACCGCGGCAACAGCGACACCAGCAGCTCGGCATCCGGCGAACCGAGCACGCAGTGGCCGACCAGCATCCGCATGTCGACCTTTCCGTCCGGATCGCCGATGCGCGCACCGCCGGGCATCGGCACGATCGGGGTGGTGACGGGTTCGTCCTCGCGCGGCGGCTGGCGGTCCAGGCTGGAGGTCGCGAAGTTGCGCGCGGCCGGGAGCAGCACGAAGTCGCCCTCGTGCACCGTGATCGTCTCGCTGGGACCGGGGCCGTCGATCGTCAGATGACAGGACCCCTCGAGCGCGACGAAGTAGAAGGGCCGGCCCGTCTCGCTGCGGCGCACCGCCCACGGCGCCGAGGCGACGACGAGTTTCGAGAACGGCGCCTGAGGACGCAACAGCGACACGACTTCGGCCAGGGGGTCGATCATCTGGACGATCTCGACAAATGTATGGACTTCGCAGTGTAGCCAGTCCTTAGGTCGATCCCTATCGTGCGGAAATCCCCAACCCAGGAGTTCCTGATGTCCCGTGCTTCCACCGTCCTGATCACCGGTTGCTCGTCCGGCTTCGGCCTTGAAACGGCGCGCCATTTCCTCGACAAGGGCTGGCGCGTCGTCGCCACGATGCGCCAGCCGCGCGAGGACCTGCTGCCGAGGTCCGAGGCGCTGCGCGTCCTGCCGCTCGATGTCACCGATGCCGGGAGCATCGGTCAATGTCTCAGGGACGCCGGCCCCATCGATGCGCTGGTGAACAACGCCGGCGTCGGCCTGCTGGCGCCGCTGGAGGCCGTCGACATGGTCAACGCGCGCGCGCTCTACGAGACCAACGTGCTGGGCACCATCGCGATGACGCAGGCGGTACTGCCGCAGATGCGCGAGCGTCGCTCGGGCGTGGTGGTGAACGTCACGTCGAGCGTCACGCTGAAGTCGCTCCCGCTGCTGTCGGTCTACACGGGCAGCAAGGCGGCGGTGAATGCGTTCACCGAGTCGCTCGCGCTGGAGCTGGCGCCCTTCAACGTCCGCGCGCGGTTGGTATTGCCCGGACGCTCGCCGAGCACGAGCTTCGGCGACAACGCGCGCAAGCTGATGAGCCCCGACGTGCCGGAGGCCTACGTGGCGTTCCGCGATCAGGTGTTCGCGGCGGTGCGCGACCTGTCGACGCCGGTGACCGTCGCGCAGGACGTGGCCGAGGCCGTCTGGCGCGCCGTCACGGATCCGCAGGCGCCGATGCGGATTCCGGCGGGGGCGGATGCGGTGGCGCTGTCGGCGGCGTTGGCAGACGCTTGAAGCTGAAGCTGCCCCTGAGGCAGGGCCTCAGGCGCGCTCACTTCCCCGCCTGATACACCTTCACGTAGTCGACCTCGTACCCGATCGGGAAGATCTTGTCGTCGATCTCGCCGCCGAGGTCGCCGCCGATCGCGAGGTTGAGGATCAGGAACTGCGGCTTGTCGAACGGCCATTGCGCCGTTCCCTGGCCGAGGTTCGGATACGCCGCGTGAACCTGGCCATCGATGCCGAAGCGGATCTCCTTGGGCGTCCACAGCATCTGGTAGTTGTGGAACCCGCCGCAGGCCGTGGCGAGCTTCCGACCGTCGCCGACGCCGTGCCCGCCGTGGCCCGACGTCGTGTGCACCGTGCTGAACACCCAATCCGGCTTCTGCCCCATGTGCTCGAGGATGTCGAGCTCGCCCGACGCCGGCCAGTCGCCCTGGCTGCCGAGCGTCCAGATCGCCGGCCACGTGCCCTGGCCGCAGGGCAGCTTCGCACGGATCTCGAAGTAGCCATAGGTCCACTCGGCCTTGCCCTTCGTGATCAGCCGCGTGGAGGTGTACTTCTGGCCGCCCCAGTCGGGCTGCGACGACAGCGACTCCTTGCGCGCCGTGATCACCAGCCGGCCGTCCTTCAGCGCGGCATTCTCCGCGCGCGGGCCCGAGTAGTACTGCTTCTCCCGGTTGTGCCAGCCCTGCTTGTTCATGCCGGTGTCGTAGGCCCATTTGGCCTCGTCGGGCAGCGCGCCCTTGTCGAATTCGTCGGACCAGACCAGCGTGTATCCCGCCGGCAGTCCGATCGGGCCGGTCGCCGCGCCGCCCTTGCCCGTCGCCGTCTGCGCCCCCGCCTCCGCCTGTGCGAGCGCTGCGCCGCCGTCGATCGCCAGGGCCGCCAGCAGCGGCAGCGCCGCCCAGCGACGCGTCAGTCGTTGCTTCATGAGCCAGGTCTCCGTATCGATTGGAATTCAGCGCTTCGCGCGCCGTTGCAGCAGCTGCTCGGCATCCGAGAGCGCCGCCTTGATCGTCTTCTGTCCGCGCAGCACCTTGTCGAGCTCGGTCTGCACGACCTCCTCCGCGAACTTGGCCTGCTTGTGCACCGGCAGCGCCGTGATGCGCAGCGCGTCGTCGCGCCACAGCAACCGCGCGCGCTGTCCGCCGAGGAAATCCACCGGCTCGCTGAAGAACGGGTCGTCGTGGACGTCCCGCAGCGCGGGGAAGGCGTCATAGGACTTGAACGCCTGCAGTTGCCGCTGGGGGTTCAGCGACATCAGCTGGATGAAGTCCCATGCGAGCCGCTTGCGCGAGGCCGCCGACTTGCGCGCGATCGCGTAGAAGGTGCCGCCGTACGGCGCGTGCGAGCCGCCCGGCAGCGAGGAGACGCGCCACAGCCCCTTGGTCTCCGGCGCGATGAAGGCGTTGAGCTGGCCGACCAGCCAGGCGCCCGACAGCTCCGTCGCCAGCCGCCCCTGCTTGAACCCCGCGCCCCAGTCGTTCGACCACGCGGGCACCTTCGCGTCGAGGCCCTTCTGGCGGGCCCGCAGCGACACCTCGAACGCGCGCTCGAAGCGCGGCGAGTTCACCAGCACGCGCGACTCGGTGTCGAAGTAGATGCCCTCGCCCGGCTTCAGGCCGTCGGCGATCAGGATGTCCTTGATCTCCTGCACGTTCGCGATCAGGTAGGCGCCGGTGCGGGACTTGATGCGCTCGCCGGTCGCGACGTAGTTGTCCCAGCTGCGCGTCAGCTCCTCCGGCGCCACCTCGGCGCGCTCGATGATGTCCTTGCGGTACAGCATCGTGCCAGGACCGATGTCCGCCGGCACCGCGACCACCGCGCCGCTGCGCGCCACGGCCTGGTCATAGGCGTAAGGGACCAGCCGCGACCGGAAGGCCTCGATGCCGAACGGCGGCTGCCGAAGATCCTCCAGGCCGCCGCCCTGCGCGAAGCGGCCGACGAAGCTCGACTCCAGCGCCATCACGTCCGGCAGCCCCACCGCCGTCGACAGCGCGGTCGTCATCGCCGTGTGGTGGTCGGAGTACTGGCGCATCAGGATGCGCAGTTCCACGTCCGGATGCATCGCCTGCCACGACGGAATCGCCGCCTTGGCGATCTCGTCCATCAGCGGGAACGCCGCGATGGTCAGCACCTCGCGGGTCTGCGCCAGCGCCGGCACCACCAGCACGCCGGACCACGCCGGTGTGGTCATCGCCGCGAGCATGCCGCGCCGGGTCAGCCCCTGGCGGATGCGACCGCCCTCTCCGCTGTTCGCGCTCAAAAGTCCAGCTCCATCGTGATGACCGTGCCTTCGCTGATCGAGCCGCCGGTCGGCGGCCGCAGGTAGACGCCGAAGCGCGAGGCCTGTCCCGGCCAGCGCTGCGCGCTGAGCGCCGCGATCGCCGCGTCCACGCCGGCCTGGACGTGGCCGGTGTCGGGGTCGACATTGGGCACGATGCAGCGCTCGCAGGCGGCCGCGTGGGACATGCGTCGCCACCAGCCTTCGCCGTCCCGCCAGACCAGCTGCATCAGGTGTTCCTCGATGAACGGCACCAGCGCCTCCTGCATGCCGCGCAGCACGAGGTTGGGCCGCAGCCGCCTCACGTCGACGCGAGCGCGTCCCAGCGCGGCCAGTTGCTCGTTGAGCTCGATCACCGATCCGGTGGAGACCGCGTGCAGGGCGTTCGGCGCCGTCGACAGCGCCGCGCTCCGGTCGAGCTTCACGAGTCGCAGATCGTCACCGGTGACCTCGCGCAGGAACTGCGCCGCCACGGCGCCGGCATCGCGACCGCGATGGCTCACCATGCGGCGTTCGTCCGGGCTCCAGATCAGGGCATAGGTCGACGCCCCTTCCGCCTCGCGCGCGAGACGCACGGGCTGCTGGCCCTGCGCGCACAGCAGCAGGGCCTCGGCCATCAGCCGGGGTTGCACCAGCGCCAGCTTCGGATGCGAGCCGAGCCACGCCAGTTCGCCACGTCCGTCGACGACGATCCATTCGCGGTCGCCGAGGATCCGTCCGTCGGCGTCGAAGCGCAGATCGGACACGCGCACGCCGGCGCAGGACTTCACCGGATACACGTACAGCGCTTCGACGCAGGCGTAGGCCGTGGAGGACGTCGCGGAGGGCGTGGTGGCCGACGTCGCCGAGCGATCGCCGTGGACGGCGGCCATCGCGGCCAGGGCGGAGTGCCGGTCCACGTCGCCCTCAGCGCGGCAGCACGTAGGTCGCGATGCAGCGCGGGGGCAGCGACGCGACGCCGGCCTGGCCGTCGACGCGCAGCGAGAAGCGGTGCTCGCGTTCGCTGCGGTTCATCACGACGACGGCGATGCTGCCGTCCTCGTTGACCGCGGCCGTGCATTCGAGGTCCTGGCTGCTCGCCGAGCACAGCACGCGGAAGGCGCCCGGCTTGATGAAGCGGCTGAAGTGACCGAGATAGTCGTACGAGCTCTGCGACATCAGCCGGTTCTGCTCGCGGTCCGCGAGCATGGGCGCGCTGCACAGGTTGCCGACGTGGTTCGGACCGCCGGTCTCGTCGAGCAGCAGGTTCCAGTCGATCCAGCCGACGGTCCAGCGGTTCAGGTCGTTGAGGATGCTGCGCCCGTAGCGCTCGCCGGTGTTCCACGAGCCGATGTGCGGTCCGCCTTCCTGGCAGCCTTCGGTGAACAGCAGCTGCTTGTCGGGATACGCGTCATGCAGCAGGCCGACGTGGTCGAAATGGTCCTCGACGTACCAGTGGAAGCCGCAGCCCCAGACGTACTTCGAAGCCTCGGGGTCCGAGTACACGACGTCGGCGCGCTGCACCATCTGGTCGCGGTTGTGGTCCCAGATGACGACCTTGATCCGTTCCAGTCCGGCCGCGTGCAGCGCCGGGCCGAGGTGGTCGCGGACGAAGTCGCGTTCCTCCTCCGCCGTGTAGACGCACGAGTCCCAGCGCTGCACCGCGTCGGGCTCGTTCTGCACGGACACACCCCACACGGGCACGCCTTCGGCCTCATAGGCCTGGATGAACTTCACGTAGCACTGCGCCCAGGCCTTCGCGTACTGCGGCAGCAGCTTGCCGCCGTTGTTCATCTGCCCGTTGGTCTTCATCCACGCCGGAGGACTCCACGGCGACACCAGCAGCTTCATCGGGCCCGGCGCGACCTTCATCGCGGCGTGGATCATCGGCAGCAGCGCGCGGCGGTCGCGGTCGATGTTGAAGTGTTCAAGCGCCTCGTCGCCCGGCACGTCCGCATGCGCGTAGTTGCCCAGCGAGAAGTCGCAGCTGTTCATGTGAACGCGGTTGAACGTGTAGCCGTGGCCCGCGTTGACGTCGAAATAGGCCTGCAGCAGCGCGTTCGCCTCGGCGGGCGGCAGCTTCTGCCAGGTCGTCGCGGCGGCTTCGGTGAAGGCACCGCCGAAGCCCTCGATGCGCTGGAAGCGCCGGGCGCTGTTGACGACCAGCTTGGGCATGCCGGCGATCGCGGCATCGGCCATCAGCTGCGCCACCGGCTGCAGGGCGAGCTCGGGCTGCGCCTTCAGGCGCGTCGAGCTCGCCAGGTCCGCGCCTTTGGCGGACAGGGTCCATCGCAGGGACGCACGCGCGCCCGCTGAAGTTGTCTCCGTCATCGAACTACCTTTGTTGTCGTGTCCAGGCCAGCGCTTGAAAGCGCTTTCATGACGCGAGCATAGAGGCAGTCGGCGGGATGGTCAATTCAGGGATGGCCCGGAGGCGGGGCGCGATGCGGACGCTGCCGATCGCGATCACATGAGTTCGCTCAACGGTTCGTCGCCCGCCTCTGAGCGGCGCATCGTGTAGGTGCCTCATAGACAGACTTGACCGTCATGCATGCAAGGAGTCAAGACTGGGCCAAAATCACCGCGGAACCCATAAATCATCTGAGGGGTTGCTTAGCGGGCAACCGACACGCGCGTCAAGGCGCCACCGAGAGAGGAAAACATGACCGACGTAGGATCCCTGGCACCGCCCGAATCCGAAGGCAGGAGCCGCCGCTTGACGCTGGCGCTTTCGAGTCTGTACCTTGATCCGAATAACTATCGTTTCATCGATCACGATGACTACTCGGAAGTTCCGGAGGACCAACTCACAGACGACGAGGTTCAGCGGCGCTCCCTACGATTCATCCTTGGACAAAACGAAGCGAACGTCAGTGATCTGATAGCCAGTCTCGGCCAGAACGGGTGGCTCGACATCGAACCCATCCATGTCCGCAAGCTGTCAGATCGGAAATATCTTGTCGTAGAGGGAAATCGTCGCGTTGCCACGCTAAAGCACCTCCAGGCGCGCTGGACGGACTCCACTGGACAACTCGGGAAGCTTGACCCCGACTTCTTCGACAAGGTGCCGTGCATCCTCTACGAGGAACGAGATGATTTTCATCATCTCGTTGTCATGGGTTTGCATCACATCAGCGGAAAGGCTCGATGGCCGGCCGTCAATCAGGCAAGGCTGATGAGGCGCCTCCGCGACGAATTCAAGAAGCATCCTGACGAAATCTGTGCTTCTCTCGGCGTAAGCAAACGCGAGTTCAACCTCAGCCTTCGCACGTTGGCGCTTGCGGACGCCTATCGCGCAAGCGACTATGGAGACCAGTTCACGACGGAGATGTTCAATCTTTTTCGTGAGGTGTTGAAGGCACCATCACTGCGCGATTGGCTTGATTGGGATAACGATACCGAACGAGCACAACGAGCGGCGAATCTCGAGCGGCTGTTCTCCTGGCTTTCTCGCGAGCCAGATGACGAGCCCGAAGACGAAGAAGAGGATCTACCCCGAAACTCAGGAAGAGTCCTTGGAGAACGGGTGATCACATCCGGTCAGCAAATCCGGGAACTTGCGAAGATCATTGAGGATCCTTCGGCGGTGAAGCGTCTCGAGGAGACTCGCAGTCTGCTGGCCGCTTCGCTATCCAGTGACCTGCTTGTGAAGAACGAGATAGAAGGTGCAATCGAGCGCAGCCACCAGGACGCAGCTCGACTGTTCGAGCTGGCTCCCAAGATGTCGAGTAGCGAACTCGACCGCGTAGAGGATCTTGTTGCTCGCCTAGAAGCGGTAGCGGTGTCAAGAAAGCGCCAGCCAGAGACTGCGAGCACATCTGAACAGCCCTGGCGGGTTTACGACGAGGCGCCAAGGGCTCACTTCGATGTCGTAGCCATCGGCAGGTATCGTGCTTTGAACGACATTCGCTTCGAAGGCCTGGGGCGAGTGAATCTCATCGTGGGGATAAACAACGCCGGGAAAACCAGCGTGCTTGAGGCCGTTTATCTCCTCGCCAATCAGTCCGATCCCCGAGGACTGCTTGAACTTCTACGCCGCCGTACACGGCTTGACGCGACTGGAACCCCAGCGTTCGCCGTCACGCAACTTCCTCCTAACGCCACATTGGGCGGTCGCTTCGGATCGCTTGCGGACAATGAACTCGCTCTTCAAATCGCGGTCCTTGATCAACCCGAGGACAAGGATGAAGACTGGGCCAGTTATCTGCGCACGTTGACGATCGACACTTCATACGCAGGCCAACGCCAGCATTCCGCAACAGACTTCTTTGCAGGACGGTCTCGCCGCACCCGACTGACAGGCGACCCTCGTTGGCTGTGTAGCTCGGTGTTCCATTCTCCGTTCTCGCTTTCAGATCCGGACCTCCTCGCACGCTGCTATGAAGAGAGCATCCGATTGAAGCTAAAGGAACGAGTTGTTGATTTCATTCGGTCCCAAATTGATCCGGGTGTTCGTGATGTTGCGCTCGCAAACGAACATCGTCGCTTTCTCGTGACCCATGACGATTTTGGTGAGGCGGTCGATCTGTCCTCGTTCGGTGAAGGAATCCAGCGAGTCTTTTTAACCGGCCTTCTCTTTGCAGGCGCTCGTGGGGGCGTTGTCTTGATCGATGAATTTGAGAACGCACTGCATACGGGCGTCCTCATGGAGTTCACAAGGTTCGTACATCAGTTGGCGATTGAGTTCGCGTGCCAAGTCTTTTTGACAACGCACAGCAAAGAGACCGTCGATGCCTTCCTGATGAACGGTTATGGGATCGATGAAATCGTGTCTTACCTCCTCAAGCGCGAGGAGTCAGGCAAGAAGAGCGTCATTCGATTTAGCGGTCCCGACCTGAAGCGGGCTGTTGAGATCGGCGACGTTGACCTGCGGAGGCTGTGAATGAAAGCGGTCTTCGTATTCTGTGAGGGGAACCACGATGTCACCTTCATCACTCGGAGTCTCGGTCAAGTGGCCAATGCAACTTGGGTCGGTGGGCCAATTGGGGCGCTACCGTCGCCACTGGGTCCGGTTCGCGATCCGTTAAATCCGCTGAAGCCCAAGCTTGAAGGTCTAATCGCGAAACGATACTCGGGCCGAGCTGTGAACGAACTGCAGTTGCGCGCCGCTGCGCACGCCCCTCTTCCGGCGTTTGATGCCATCGTACGCAGCGGGGACACGTTGTACGTACTCATTCGATGTCAGGGCGACGGCGCTTCGCAGGCGGCCATGGACCTCATTGACGACGTAGGCGCTCTATTGAATCCGGCGTTCGGAACCGACATCCAGTCGATTGCCGCGGCATTCTTCTTTGATGCAGACGCTGCAGTCGCACAGCGCGAAGCCGCGTTCTCTCAGGAGTTCTTGCCACTGCTAAAGGGAAAGACTCCTCTGCAGCATGGAGGCTGGGTGAAAGGCAATCCTCATGTCGGCCTTTTCGTTTTTCATGATGCAAACAGCAGGTCTGGCACTCTTGAACAGCTCATTGCGCCCATGTTGGAGAAAGAATGGAACGCCCGCTGGCATGCTGCTGACGCGCTTCTCAAGCAGCACGCTCAATCCGCGGACCCGGTCAGCACAAAACAGTCGGAGCGTCTCAAGGCCCAAATCAGTATTACGGGTCAGTTTCTCTTCCCAGGCGACCCGATGAGCGTCGTGATCAGCAAGCCTCAGGGATCCCGTCAGGGCCTTCCCGATCTGCACTTCAACGGCGCGATCTCTCAATCGCTTGTGAATTTTCTCCAGGGCGTCCCCTGGTGATCTGTCGCAGATTGGCCCCCCCGTTGACGGGGGGCGCTGCAGAGTGGATCGGGAGACTCAACGGTCCGGATACGCCTTCCGCAACGCCTCGTACTGCGCCTTCGTGATCGGCATCATCGAGCCGTGGCGGAGTTGCGCGGGCATCTCGAAGCGGTCCCACTCCTTGCGGCGCGAATTGCCCCAGACCTCCACCCACGGCCCTTCCAGCCGCGGCGCCATCGACAGGCCGTAGCCGTTGCCCGCGTACTGCTCGTAGTACAGCAGCCAGTCGATGCCGTTGGGCGCGCGGACGATGGTCGGCGCCTCGCGGAACGCGGGGCTCAGCGCAGGACCCGGCTCGGGGTATGGGCCGAGCAGCTCCTGCGCACAGCTCATGCGGATCGTCTTGCCCGTCGTCCAGATGTAGGACGGATAACGCTCATCCTTGATCACCGCGCAGTAGCCACCTTCAGGATTTGCGATCAGGAAGGTGTCGATGGTCGCGATCTCCCACTTGAACAGCCGCTTGGGCGGTGCATCGAAGCGTTTCAGGTCCGGCGACAGCGCATAGAGCGTGCGCTGGCTCGACCAGTAGCGCTCGGGATCCTCGGGCACGCCGGGCACGGTCGCCGTGTGCCACAGCACGACGAACTGATTCGACGGCTTGTCGAAGTAGAGCTTGGGCGCCCCGATGCGCTGCATCGCGTTGGGGAGTTCCGCCACCTTCGACAGGTCCGGCCGGTACGTCCCGAAGACCTGCCACTTGATCAAGTCGTCGGAGACCCAGAAGCGGATGTCCGGATCGTCGTCGCTCTTGTTGCCGACCAGGTAGAAGCGCCCGTCCGGGCCCTGCGCGATGGACGGATGGCCGTGGTACTCCTCGTTGACGGCCTTGCCGCCGTTGAGCTTCGTCCAGTGCAGCCCGTCCTGGCTCACCGCGTAGTGCAGCACGCCGTAGCGCGCGTCGGTCATGTGCGCGAAGAGATAGGCCTCGGGGCCGGTCTTCGCGAGCGTCGGCGCGCTCGGCGGACCGGCTGTATGGGCCGGCGCCGGGGCTTGCGCCACGGCAGCCGACATCGCGGCCATCGCCAGGATCGCGCCCGCAAGCGCCCGGATTCGTCTCATGTCTCTCTCCTTGTTGTCACTGCTGAATCGATCCTGGCCGACGGCTGCTCAGCGCGCCATCATTGCGCCGTCAGGGCGCTGTCACGGCGCCGAGATCGCCCATCGCTGGCAGTCGCCGCTCAGCCACTCCCATTGCTGGACCTTGGCGCCGTTGGTCGTCGAACACGCGTCCACGTCGAGCACGCGGCCGCTGTTCTTGTTGATGAAGCGCCAGTAGCCGGCGCCCACGTTCTCGATGCCCCAGCGCTGCGTGGCCGCGTTGTTGGACGTCCACTGGCGCACCTGCGCGCCCATCGCCAGCGAGGCGTCCTGAACCTCGAGCTTCAGGCCGCTGTTCACCGAGGTCAGCTCGTAGAAGCCATCCGACGTCGCGGTGACATTCCAGCGCTGGCAGTTGGCGCCGCTGTAGGGCCACTGCTGCACCAGCCCGCCGGCGGCCGTCGAGCACGCCGCCACGTCGAGCGCCTGCGCGCTGTGCTTCGCGATCACCTTGTAGGTGCCGTTGGCGAGGGTGTTGGGGCTGACGCGCTCGAACTTCCAGCGCTGGCAGTCGCCGCCGATCCAGCTCCACTGCTGCACCTTGGTCCCCGCCGCCGTCGAGCACGCATCGACGTCCAGCACCAGGTTGCTGTTCTTGTTGATGACGCGGAAGTAGCCGTCGCCGACCGGCTCGATGCGCCACTTCTGGCAGTTGTTGTTGACCGCCGTCCAGGTCTGCACCTTGCCGCCGTTCGTCGTCGAGCAGCCGTCGACATCGAGCTGCTGCCCGCTGTGCTGCGCCGTCAAGGTGTAGTCGCCGTTACCGGTGTTGGTCACGCGCCAGCGCTGGCAGTCGCCGCCGGCCCAGGTCCACTGCTCGATCTGCGTGCCGGCAGCCGTCGAGCAGCCCGTCACGTCGAGCACCTGTCCGCTGTGCTTCGCCACCAGCCGGTACACGCCGTCCGCGACCGGATGGTTCAGCGGCGCGCTCGCGAACTGCACGCGGCAGGCGATGTTGGCCATCTGCAGCACGCGCGTGCCGTCCGTCGACGGCAGCAGCTGGCTGCTGTAGTTGCTGCACGGATCGGTGCCGGTGTTGGGCGTGACCAGCGGCGCGGCGGCCTCGATCCAGGGTCCGGCGGCGCCGTTCGTGCTGAACATGTAGATGCGGCCGTTGACGTCGTCGTTGATCGCGTTGCCGGCGTTGCGGCGGACGATCTGGCCGATCAGCAGGAGACGTCCCTGCGCGCTGCCGTCATTCATCCACGACACGGTCGGCGCATGCGAGAAGTGGTTGCCCGCCGTCGATTCGACGCGCGTGCCCATGTTGCTCGCCGTGCCCCAGCTGCTGCCGTTGGACGAGGTCCGGATGTACACGTCGCAGCTGCGCGAACCGCAGATCTCATAGCTCATCACGTAGCTGCCGTTGGGCAGCCTGCGCACGATGGGCATGCCGGGGCGCAGATCGCCGTTGTCGCTGATGCCGACGTCGATCGTGTCCGCGCTCCAGGTCAGGCCGCCGTCGGTCGACACCTTGTGCGCAATGAGCTGGTTGAAGCCGCCGGACTTGTACTCCTCGCTCGAATAGAACATCAGCAGCCGGCCCGCGCTGTCCACGGAGAACTCCGGTTCCCAGGTGCCGACGCTGCCGGTGGCCGCGATGGCGTGCGAGGTCCAGGTCCGGCCGACGTCGGTGCTGCGGTAGATGCGGATCGAATACGCGCTGCCGTTGCGCGTCGTCGTCGCCCAGAAGAGCGTTCCCGGCGCGGTCGAGCCCAGCTGCTGAGGCACCTCCCACATCCCGCTGCAGCAGTGCCAGGGCTCGGGCACCGTGACGCTGCCGACCTGGGTCCAGGTCGCGCCCTGGTTGGTGCTTTCGTAGATCAGCGACTGCGCGCCGCCGAGGTCGTAGGACGCGATCAGGCGTCCGTTGGCGCCACCGCTGGCGGCCAACCGGATCATGCGCGGATAGAAGCTGTCCTGGTTGCCCAGGACCGTCTCCGCCGCCTGCGACGGTCCGGCGACGAAGGCCGTCGCCGCCATCAC
The DNA here is from genome assembly GCF_048957715.1 of Mitsuaria sp. CC2. Lineage (NCBI taxonomy): Bacteria > Pseudomonadati > Pseudomonadota > Betaproteobacteria > Burkholderiales > Sphaerotilaceae > Roseateles > Mitsuaria sp. CC2. Next base: position 164,979 of record NZ_JARVXN010000038.1, read on the forward strand.
CATCGCGAGCAGCCAGCGCCACCCACTCCAAGCGAACTTGCTCATGCGTGTCTCCATGTGCGGCCTCGCGGGCCGCGTTGCTGTCGTCGATCGGCGAGGTAAGCGGCGCCGGTCAGGGAATGGGGCGGCTCTGCGGCCGCCGCCGGGGTCAGGTCTTCATCGCATCGAAGTCGATCCGGAACGGTCGTTCATCGGCCGTCGATCAGCGCCTTGTTGGCCTTGGTCACGCGGTCGAAGTCGAGTTTCTTCACGCGGCGGTCGTAGGTGAAGAAGCCGTTGAGCTCTTCCTCCACGTCCGTCGTCTCGGTGTAGATCGCGGCGCTCAGGCCCTTGTCGGCGCGGAAGCCGCGCAGCGTGTCGACCTGCGCCACATAGGCGTCGTTGATCGCGGCCGCGCTGTCGAACAGGTGATAGCAGCACTTCGACTCCGGCCGGTACATGTGGTCGGGCACCTTCAGGCTGTTGCCGCCGTACTCACCGAGCACGGCGATGCGCCAAGGCTGATACGTCGGTGCCGCCGGACCGGGATAGTCGTGCAGGTCGATCAGGTCGCCGCCGCCTTCGTCATGCGGCGCGAAGTTGATGCCGGAGTGCGCGTTGATCAGCCGCGTCGGGTCCAGCGCGCGGAACTGCGCGGCCATGCGGCGGTGCTCGAAGTCGCCCCAGCTCTCGTTGAAGACCACCCAGGTCACGATGGACGTCTCCGAGCGCAGCTGGTCGACGATCTCACGCCACTCGACCTCGGTCTTCGCGCGTACGGCCAGGTCCGATTCCGCGTCCCAGGCTTGCGGCATGTCCTGCCAGACGAGCAGGCCGAGCTTGTCCGCGTGGTGGAACCAGCGCGCCGGCTCCACCTTGATGTGCTTGCGGACCATGTTGAAGCCGAGCTTCTTCGTCTCCTCCAGATCGAATCGCAGCGCGGCGTCGGTCGGCGCGGTATAGAGCCCGTCCGGCCAGAAACCCTGGTCCAGCGGGCCGAACTGGAACACGAACTTGCCGTTCAGCAGCGGGCGAGGCACGCCGTCGATCATGCCCACCTCGATGCTGCGCATGCCGAAGTAGCTGTCGACCTGGTCGACCACCTTGCCGTTGCGGCGCAGCGTGACCTTCAGGTCGTAGAGGAAGGGATCGTCAGGCGACCACAGCCGCGGTTGCGGCACCGGCAGCGAGAGCGCCTTGTCGGCGGTGCCGCGCACGCGGCCGACCACCTTGCCTTCCTTCAACGCCGCCACCTCGACCTGCAAGCCCTTCGCCTCTCCGGCACGGACGGTCAGCGCAAGACGCTGTTCGCCGACGACCGGCGTCATGTCGAGCTTCGCGACGTGGTCCGGTCCGACCGGCTCCAGCCACACGGTCTGCCAGATGCCGGAGCTCGGCGTATAGAAGATCCCGCCGGGCTTCAGCGACTGCTTGCCGAGCATGCCGTCGTTGGTGCTTGGATCGAAGGCCGCGACGACCAGCTCGTTGCGTCCGGGCTTGAGCAGCGGCGTGATGTCGAAGCCGAAGGCCGTGTAGCCGCCTTCATGCTGTCCGACGCGCGTGCCGTTCACGTAGACCGTGGCCAGGCGGTCGACCGCGCCGAAGTTGATGCGCACGCGCCGGCCCTTCCAGGCGGTCGGCACCTCGAAGCCGCGGCGGTACCAGAGGTTCACTTCGCCCAGGCGCTCCACGCCCGACAGCATCGATTCCACCGGATACGGCACGCGGACGCGCTCGGTCGTTTCCGGGAAGCGCGGCGCGGAGGACGGCGGCACGCGCGCATCCGGCGCACCCTTCCCGCCCCAGTAGTCCCACTGGCCGTTGAGATTGAGCCACTCGGTGCGGACCAGCTGCGGACGCGGGTACTCCGGGAACGGCACCGCGGCCGTCAAGGCCTCGTCGGTCCACGGCGTGGTCAGGCGGACATGCGGCGCGGGCGCGACGACGGCCTGCGCGTCCTGCCAGGGCTGGGCCGAGACCGCGCCGCCCAGCGACGCGAGCACCGCGAAGGTCGTCGCCAGGGTCGCGGCGATCCGCAGGGAATGCTTCGAAGACATCGGTCTGTTTCCTCGTTGATCAGGCTCGCCGCGACGAGCGGCCGTGCCACAGCACCATCACGCGCTGCAATCCGCAGAACAGACCCAGCAGCGCGCCGATGACGATGCGGGTCCACCATGAACTCAGCGTGCCGTCGAACAGGATCAGCGTCTGGATCAGGCCCAGCATCAGCACGCCGGTCAGCGCGCCCAGCACGTGGCCGATGCCGCCGCTGAGCAGCGCGCCACCGATGACGACCGCGGCGATGGCGTCGAGCTCCAGGCCCTGCGCATGCAGGCCGTAGCCCGACAGCGTGTAGATGCCGAAGAGCACGCCGCCGAGCGCGGCGCAAGCGCCGCTGAGGGCATAGACGCCGATGCGCGTGGCGGCGACCGGCAGGCCCATCAGGCGCGCGGAAGTTTCCTGTCCGCCGAGCGCGAACACGGCGCGGCCGAACGGCGTCGCCCGCGACACGGCCACCGCCAGCGCAAGCACGGCCAGCGCGCTCACCGCGCCGGGCGTGATCTCGCCGAGCGGCCCCAGCGACCAGCGCGCCTGGGACCAAGCGCTGAGCGTCGCATCGGTGATGGGGATCGAATCGACGCTCAGCAGATAGCACAGGCCACGCCCCAGGAAGAGGCCGGCCAGCGTCACGATGAACGGCGGGATCGCGAAGACCTGGATCACGGCGCCCATCGCCGCCCCGAACGCCGCGCCTCCGAGCAGCAGCAACGGGATCAGCACCAGCGGCGACAGATGCGCCCGCTCGACGCCGAGCGCCAGCAGCATCGTCGTCAGCGCGACGACGGATCCCACGGAAAGATCGATGCCGCCGGACAGGATCACGAAGCTCATGCCGACGGCGACCACCAGCAGGAAGGCGTTGTCGATCATCAGGTTCAGCAGGACCTGGCTGGACAGCAGTCCCGGATAGGCGGAGGCGCCGGCGAGCGTGCCCGCGACCAGCAGCAGCACCGAGGCCCAACTGGGCAGATCGCGCGCGTGCACGAGGGAACGCGCGCTCATGAGGCCGCTCCCGCGCGCCGCTGCCAGCGCTCGCGCCAGGCGCGCCACACCGGCGCCTGGCTGATCGACACGGCGAAGACGACGGCGGCCTTCACGACCAGCGTGACCTCGGGCGCGATGCCGAGTGCATAGATGCTCGTCGTCAGCGTCTGGATGACGAGCGCGCCCAGCAGGCTGCCGCGCACGCTGAAGCGGCCGCCGAGCAGCGAGGTGCCGCCGAGCGCGATTGCGAGGATGGCGTCCAGCTCCAGCATCAAGCCGGCGTTGTTGGCGTCGGCGCTCTTGATGTTGGCGCTGATCATCAGGCCGGCGACGCCGGCGCAGAGGCCGCAGGCGATGTAGACCGCCAGCATCAGACCCGCGGCGTGCACGCCCGCCAGTCGCGCGGCTGCCGGATTAGCGCCGCTCGCCTGGAGGAACAGGCCCAGCGCGGTGCGATGCTTCAGCAGGCCGAACAGCGCCGCCACGCCCAGCGCCATCCAGGGCGCGAACGGCAGTCCGGACAGGAAGCCGCCGCCGAGGAAGAAATAGGGCTCGTGATAGATCGTGATGATCTGGCCGTCGGTGATCAGCTGCGCGATGCCGCGGCCCGCGACCATCAGGATCAGCGTCGCGATGATGGGTTGGATCCCCCCGGCGACGACGAGCAGGCCGTTGAACAGGCCGCACACCGCCGCCGCGCCCAGCGCGCCGAGGATGGCGGCCGTCATCGGCATCGTCGCGCCTTCCCGCGTCACCAGCGAGGCGGCCACCGCGCCGGCGATCGCGACCACGGCCCCCACCGAGATGTCGATCCCTCGCACCGCGATCACCAGCGTCATGCCCATCGCCACGACCATCAGCGGCGCCGCGCGGTTGAGGATGTCGATCAGCGGCCCGTAGGCGTGGCCGTCCTGCCAGCGCAGGCTGAGGAATTGCGGATTCAGGACCGCGTTCAACGCCCAGAGCGCGAGCAGGACGCAGGCCGCATGTCGCGCGCCCGCGTCATGATGAGACGGGGAAGCGGCGGTCATGCGTGGCTCTCCGCGCCCGCCATGACGTGCAGCAGCTGGTCTTCGCCGAGTCCGGCGGCATGGAGATCGGCCACCTGGCGGCGCTCGCGCAGCACGGTGATGCGGTCGCTCGCGCGCAGGACTTCGGGCAGTTCCGATGAGATGAAGATCATCGCCATGCCTTGACGGCACAGCGACAGCACCTGATCCATCAGGTCCTGCTTCGCGGCGATGTCGATGCCGCGCGTGGGCTCGTCGAGGATCAGCAGGCGCGGCCCGGTCGCGAGCCAGCGCGCGAGGATCGCCTTCTGCTGGTTGCCGCCGGAGAGCAGACCGATGGGTGTTTCCGCGTCGGCGGTCTTGATGCCGAGCTTGTCGATGAAGCGCTGCGCGAGTTCGCGTTGGGCACTGGCGGAGAGCGTGCGCAGGATGCCGCGTCGCGCCTGCAGTGCGAGCACGATGTTCTCGCGCACGCTGAGCTCGGCGACGATCCCGTCGACTTTGCGCTCCTCCGGGCAGAAGGCCATGCCGGCGCGCACGGCGTCGCGCGGGCTGCGCAGTCGCACGGCGGTGCCGTCGACGCGGATCTCGCCGGCGTCGGCGCGATCGGCGCCGAAGAGCAGTCGCGCGGTTTCGGTCCGGCCGGCGCCGAGCAGGCCGGCCAGGCCGAGCACCTCGCTGGCGGCGACGCGCAGATCGATGTCTTCGACGGCGCCGCGCCGGCTGAGTCCGCGCACCTCCAGCAGCGGCGTCCGGGACTGCGCCGACGTCGGCGCTGCGCCTCTTCCGCGGGCCGGAGGCGTCTCGGAGGACAAGGCGTCCGGTGGCACCGCGAAGGAATGCGGAGCCTGCGAAGCGATTGACTGAGGGGTGCCACCGGATGCCTTGTCCTCGTGCTCGGTCCCGAGCATGAGGTGAACCAGTCCCATCCTTGGCAGCGCCGTCGTCGTGCGCTCCCCGACGAACTCCCCGTTGCGGAACACGGTGAATCGATCCGCCACCGCGTAGGCCTGATCGAGGAAGTGGGTGACCAGCAGCACGGCGACGCCTTCGTCGCGGAGCTGTCGGATCATGGCGAGGAGCCGGGCCGTCTCGGCCTCGTCGAGCGAGGAGGTGGGTTCATCGAGGATCAGCACCCGTGCCTGCTGATGTAGCGCGCGGGCGATGGCGATCATCTGCTGCACGGCGACGGGGAAGTCCCCGATCGGTCGACGCACGTCCGCGGCGATGCCCAGCCTCGCGAGCGCCGCGGCAGCCTCCTCGCGCACCTTCGTCCAATCGATGGCGACGCCGCCCCATCGACGTGGAAACCGCCCTGCGAGCACGTTCTCCGCCACCGAGAGATTCGGACAGAGCTGGACTTCCTGATGCACGACCGCGATGCCTGCGCGCTGCGCCTCCAGCGGCGAGCGTGCTGCGAAGGCCACGCCGTCGAGCGTGATTGTGCCGGCATCCCGATCCTGCACGCCCGCGAGGATCTTGATCAGCGTGGACTTGCCGGCGCCGTTCTGCCCCATCAGCACCTGCACCTCGCCGGCGCGCAGCGTCAGCGCCGCGTCCACCAATGCGGGCACGCCGCGGAAGGCCTTCGCCACCCCGCGTGCCTCCAGCACGACGGTCATCAGTATTTCCGCTTGGGCAGTTCCTGCGCCGCGACCTCGGCGGGGAACACCCCTTCCTCGGTCACGATGCGGCGCGGCACGGTCTTGCCGGCCTTCAGGTCCTTCACCGTCTGCATCAGCTGGGGGCCCAGCAGCGGGCTGCATTCGACGGTCACGTTGAGCTTGCCCGCCACCATCGCCTGGAACGCGCCCTTCACGCCGTCGATCGAGAGGATCAGGATGTCCTTGGCCGGCTTGAGCCCGGCCTCCTCGATCGCCTGGATCGCGCCGATCGCCATGTCGTCGTTATGCGCGTACAGCACGTCGATGTGGCGACCCTCGGCCTTCAGGAAGGCTTCCATGACCTCCTTGCCCTTGGCGCGGCTGAAGTCGCCGGTCTGCGAGCGCACGATCTTCAGGCGCGGGTCGGCCTTGATGCCTTCCTCGAAGCCCTTCTTGCGATCCAGCGCCGGCGCCGCGCCCACGGTGCCCTGCAGCTCGACGATGCGGATCTCCTTGCCCGCCGGGCGGCTCTTGACCTTGTCGGTCAGCCACTTCGCCGCGCGACGGCCTTCCTCGACGAAGTCGGAACCCATGAAGGTCGCCCACAGCGTGGTGTCGGTCTCCTGCACCGTGCGGTCCGTCAGGATCACCGGGATGCCGGCGGCCTTCGCCTCCCGCAGCACCGTGCCCCAGCCGGTCTCCACGACCGGCGAGAGCGCGATCACATCGACCTTCTGCGCGATGAAGGCGCGCAGGGCCTTGATTTGGTTCTCCTGCTTCTGCTGCGCATCGGCGAACTTGAGATCGATGCCGGCGTCCTTCGCCGCCGATTTGATCGAGGCGGAATTGGCGGTCCGCCATTCCGACTCGGCGCCGATCTGGGAGAAGCCCAGGACGATCTTCTTGTCGGCGGCGAATGCGACAGGGGTCGCACCGAGCGCGGCGAGCGCGCCCATGGCGACGGATCCGAGAACGAAACGGCGGCGCATGGAAACTCCTTTGTCTGCAACGGTCGCGGGCCCTCTCCCCTGCCCTCTCCCGCAGTGCGGGAGAGGGAGCAGGCAGGCGCGTCGGTCGGTACGGTCAGTACTTCGCGTTGAAGCTCAACCCGTAGAACTTGTCGTCCGACCGGATGTCGTGCGGGAAGCTCTCGTTCTGGAAGTAGCTGTAGTACTTGGACCCGGTGATGTTGTTGGCGTTGAAGCTCATGCTGAACTTCTCGCTGAATGCGTAGCCGATCGCGAAGTCCAGCCGGCCGTAGTCCTTGACCCGGTTGTAGGTCGGCGCCACGCCCGGATCGCAGGCCGCGACGGCCATGCCGTTCTCGACCGACGGCGCCAGCAGGCAGCCGAAGGAACCTTCGTTGAACTTGCTGCGCCAGGTGTAGGTCAGGCGGCTGGTGAAGCCGTACTTCTCGTACAGCACGCCGGCGTTGTAGCTGTGCTTGGACACGCCCAGCAGCGGCTTGCCGAACAGCGGATCGCTCTTGGTGTTGACCTCGCTGTCCGCCAGCGTGTAGTTGCCGAAGATGCCCAGCCCGCTGAACGCGCCCGGCAGGAAGTCCATGAAGTACTGGCCGCTCAGCTCCAGGCCCTTCAGCGTCGCCTTGCCCAGGTTGCGCGGGCGGCTGATGTCGTACTCGATGCCGTCGATGACCTCGGGCGCCGTCGAGCGCACGACACGGTTCTTCAGCACGCGGTGGTAGATCGCCGCCTGCAGGTAGCTGCCCTTGTTGAAGTACTTCTCGATCGACAGGTCGTACGCCGTGCTGGTCTGGTCCTTCAGCTCCGAGTTGCCGCCGCTGCCGCTCGGACGGATGTTGGCGTTGGTCGGCACCGAGTAGGTCAGCGTCGGGTTGAGGTCGCCCAGCGTCGGACGCGACATCGTCTTGCCGGCCGTGGCGCGCACCAGCAGGTTGGGCACGACCTCCAGCTTGGCGCTGAAGTTGGGCAGGAAGCGCGAGGCCGTCGACGACGCGGTCTGCGGCGTCACCACGCCGTTGATCCGGCCGGCGCCGCTGATGTCGCGCTCCAGACGCACGTAGCGCCCGCCGATGACGCCGTCCAGCGGCATGCCGCCCAGCTTGGTCTCATAGTGCGGCTGCACGTAGAGCGCGTAGGTCTTCTCGTCGCTGTCGTAGTTGTTGAGCGGGTCGTAGCTCGGATCGCCCGCCGCGCCGCCGTACAGCGCGCGCAGCGCGTCCGTGTTGTTGAGCAGGTAGTCCGGATTCGGCGTCATCCACGGCGAGCACTCGTTGATCTGCGGGATGCAGTTGGGTGCCTGGATCAGGAAGTTGCCGGGCAGCTGCGTCGCGCTGCTCACCAGCGTGGAGCGGTTGCCGCCGGGGGCGTCCGGACCGCCCGGCGCATTGGCGCGCCAATGCGAATCGCGCTTGGTCAGGCGGGCGCCGAAGTCGATGTTGCTGATGAAGCCGCCCAGCTCATAGTTGCCGCTCAGGGCGATCGCGTCCTGCTTGGATTTCGCGCGGTTGATGTCCTGGAACAGGGAGTTGGCGAAACGGAAATCCGTCGCCTGGCCGAGCGGATTGCCCAGCATGCTGGTGGTGCCGTAGCCGCCGTTGTTGACGACGATGTCGACGGCGCTGATCTGCTTGCCGATGTCGACGATGATGGTCCGGTTGCTGTTGGTCGACTCCATCCGCGACACGTCGAGGTTCACCGCCAGCGGACCCGAGTTGTACTTCCAGCCGCCCGCCAGCACGCGCTGGTCGGTGGACTGCTTCTTGGCCTGCGTGCTGGTCATGCCGGGCACGTTGTTGAAGGTCGCCGACACGCCGTTGCACAGGCGCTGGATCGGCTGCGACGACGGGCCCAGGAAGCCCGCGCCGTCGACGTGCGCGTCGAAGCAGTCGTCGCTCCCCTTCGGGTTGGTGATGTTCTGCGCCGCGAAGATGTCCGAGAAGATGAAGAAGGTCGCGAACTTCGCGCGGTAGCCCGCGTAGAGGCCGTCGACGTAGAACTCGTTCTCCTGGTTCGGGCGCCACTGGAAGGACGCGTTCACCTGCGGACGCTGGTATTCGCCGGTATCGGTCAGGCCGCCGACGCAGGTCGGCAGCACCAGGCCGGCCGCTCCGGGCGGGCCGTTGGTGCCCGAGCGCGGATCGCAGTTGAACGAGATCGGCCGGTTGAACTTGTGGTCCGCGTAGGAGATGTCGATCAGGCCGCCCATCTCGCCCGCGCCGGTGTTGGTGCGGTAGGCGCCGAGCACGCCCAGCTTGCCGCTGAGCTTGTCGGCGTAGTCGCCCTGGCTCGCACGGCCGTTGACGACCAGCGTCGCGCCCTTGGCGAACTCCATCGGCTTGCGCAGCTTCAGGTCGATCGCGCCGGCGACTCCGCCTTCGATCAGGTGGGCGCCGGCCGACTTGTAGACGTTGGCGCGCGAGATCGCTTCCGCGGGCAGGTCCTGGAATGCGAAGCCGCGGCCCACGCCGGTGAACATCTCGCGGCCGTCGACGGTCGTGATGATGTCGCCGATGCCGCGGATCAGCGGATTGACGATCTCGTTGTTGAAGTTGACGACGGTCTGCACGCCCGGCACGCGCTGCAGGGCCTCGGCCACGGTGTTGTCGGGGAACTTGCCGATGTCGTCGGCGACGATGGATTCGACGACCTGGTCGGCATCACGCTTGGTCTGCACCGCCGCCGCGCGGCTGGCGCGCTGGCCGACGATGACGACCTGTTCCAGCGTCGTGTCCGCGGCGCGCGCAGCGACCGCGTCAGGGGTGGATGCGGAGGCGGCCGAGGCAGGTGCGGCGGGTGCGGCAGGCGCCCTGCGCGCGTCCTGCGCCAGCGCTTGCTGGCCGGCCAGACACAGCGTCAGGCAGGCTGCGGCCGAGATTGGCGAAAGCCGGAGGGACTGAGGGATCCGATTCATTGTTGTCTCCTGGGGCCTCGTGACCGGTGCGCGGGGAGGAACGCACTCTGGTCCGGGCCGGGTTTTAATACAAACAACTTTTCTTGCAGCATTCGACGAGATTCGGCGCCTGCCGGCACGTGGTGGTGCTGGCCATCGCCCCGGCGCGCGGTATCGCCGCGTGAACCGGGCATTCCGACACGGTCTTTCAGGACCTTAGCGTTCGGTTTTTGTGATTATTCACAAATTAATTCGTTATAAACCTAGCGCAAACCATGAGAGACGCCGGCCTGTGCCGTCGGCGCCACGCCGGCCTCGGCGGGGGCTGCGCCGAGAAAGCGCGATTCGCGCTCCAGCAGGCGGTTGATGCGCTGCTGGCCTTTGGCCAGGGTCGCGCCCAGCGGCTCTCCGGAGACGACGACGGACGCCACGGTGTCGCCCAGCAGGCCCATGACGCGGGACTGCCGCGCCACGGTCGTCGGCAAGCCCGTGCCATGCGCCGCCACCGGACCGAGCGACGCCCGCATCGGCAGCGCCTTGAACGCGGCGCTGTCCACCGCCGACTGCCTCGCGGGCAGTTGGCCGGTGCGGGCCCAGGCCAGGCTCTCGTCGTTGAGGAAGCGCAGGAAACGCAGCGCGGCGGCGCGTTCCTGCGGCGTCTGCCGCGGGTTGCGCAGCATCACCCACACGTGGCTGTCGGCCCAGGTCGCGGGCCGCGCGAAGAGCGTCGGTTCCGGCACCGCCTCATACTGGCTGCTCAGCGGATTCCCGGGCTTGGCCGCGCGCGTGGTGAGATCGCCCAGCAGCCAGGTGCCGTTAGGCATCACGCCGCCGGCGCCGGCCATGAAGGCCTGCAGCGCGGCGCTGTAGTCCATGTTGCGCGTGGACAGGCCCTCCGCGTAGACGGTGCGCATGAACTGCACGGCCTCGCGGACCTGCGGGCTCGTGAGATCGACGGCCTGGTCGCCGCGTGGGAACAGCGTCCCGCCCTGCTGCGCGACCAGCCCCAGCACCGAACGCGCGAAGAAGCTCGGATCGTTCAGCGTCAGCCAGACGAAGTAGGGCTTGCCGGTCGCGCGCTTGAAGGCACGCGCCTGATCGAGCAGCTCGGCCGTCGACCTGGGCAGACGGGCATGGCCCTTCGCATCGACCAGTCCCGCCTGCTTCATGAGGCCGAGGTTGATGTGCCACAGCGCCGCATGCGAGTCGTAGGGCAGCGCGACGACGTGACCTCCAAAGGTCACGCCGTGGCGCGCATGCGGCGTGAAGTCGGCGACCGCGACACCCTCGCGCTCGAAGCCGTCCTCGAGCGGCTGCAGCAGGTCGCGCTTGGCGAAATCGCCCAGCACCGAGCTGTGCATGATCGCGAGGCTCGGCAGGTCGCCGCCGACGATGCGCGCGCCGAGCTGCTGGTAGTAGGCCGAGTGCTCCACCACCTGCGTGTCGACGCGGACGCGGCCGGCCTCGCGGGCGTTGAACCGGTTGGTGAGCGCGGTGATGATCCCGCACTCGCTGCTGGCCTTGGACGGATCGGTGACCTGGCCGTACTCCGCGTCGCAGCTGCCGAAGAAGCGCGCGAGCGTGATGCGGACTTCGCTGCCCTGCTCCGCCTGTCCTTGCGCGACCGCGGCGATGCCAGCAAGGCTCAGACACGAGGCGACGACGAGCCGACGCCACGGCGACCGCACGGGGAGAGCCGCGCCCGGCTTGATGCGATGGGGCTTCATGCGACCTTCCCTCCCGCCACCGCCGCGACGATGTGCCGCTGGAAGAAGGCGTAGAGCACCAGCACCGGCAGCGCCGCGAAGACCGCCTGCGCCATCAGGAAGCCCAGCCCTTCGGACTGCGCGAAGTTGGTCTGCGTGGCCGCCAGGCCCAGCGTCAGCGTGTACATCTCGGGACGGGTCGCGGAGATCAGCGGCCAGAGGTAGTCGTTCCAGGCGGCGAGGAAGCTGAAGATTCCCAGCGTCGCCTGCGCCGGCAGCGTCTGCGGCAGGATCACGCGCCAGAAGATCTTCCAGCGGGAAGCGTTGTCCATGAGCGCGGCCTCTTCGAGCTCGCGCGGGATCGCCTTGAAGAACTGCGTCATCAGGAACACGCCGAATGGCGCCGCGAGGCGCGGCAGGATCAGCCCGGCGTAGCTGTTGTGCAGGCCGAGCTCCGCGAAGATGCGGTGCAGCGGGATCACCACCGCGGGCTCCGGCACCGCCAGGCCCGCGAGCGCCAGCGCGAAGGCGATGCGGCGACCGGGGAACTCGCAGCGCGCGAAGCCGTAGCCGGCCAGCGAGGAGATGAACAGCACCAGCGCCGTCTGCACCAGGGCGACCACGCAGCTGTTGAGCACCCAGCGGAACACCGCCGGATTGGCGAGGATGTCCGCGTAATTGCGCAGCGTGAAGGGCGTGGTGAGGAGGGCGTCGGTGCGCTCCATCAGCACCGCGTTGGACTTCAGCGACAGCGCGAAGACCCACCCGAGCGGCAGCATCCACAGCACCGCGAGCGCGATGGCGACCCCGAGGAGCGCGCGGTCCCACGGACCGTTCTGCCAGACGCGGGCGCTCATGACTGCGCTCCTTCGCGGCGCTCGGCCCAGCGCTGGAACGAGACCCCGAGCACCATCAGCACGAACAGGATCTGCGCCGCCGCGGCGGAGTAGCCCAGCGCCCACTGGTCGAAGAGCGCTTCGTAGATGAACATCACCAGCGTGCGGGTGCTGTTGTTGGGGCCGCCGTTGGTCAGCAGCTGCGCCTGGCCGAAGATCTGCAGCTGACCGATGACCTGGATGATCGCGACCATGATCAGCGTGCGGCGCAGCGCCGGCAGCGTGATGAAGCGGAAGCTGCGCCAGCGGCTGGCGTTGTCGAGCGCGGCGGCCTCGTAGAGGTCCGGCGGGATCTGCTGCAGCGCGGCGAGGATCAGCATCATCGGCAGGCCGATGCCCCACCACAGCGTGACCAGCGCGATGAAGGGCAGCGCGAGGGATTCGTTGCTCAGCGGCGCGAGGTCCGGCAGGCCGAAGGCCGAGAGGCTCTGGCTCAGCAGCCCGCGGTCGGGCAGCAGGACCAGGCGCCAGATCAGCGTGACGACCGTCACCGACAGCACGTTGGACGCGAAGAAGGTGCCGCGCAGCCAGGCGCCGGTGCGGCCCGGCCGGTTCAGCACCAGCGCGAGCGCCAGGCCCAGGCCGACGAAGGCCGGCGTGCAGATCGCCGCGAAAAGGATGGTGTTGCGCGCGCTGCGCAGGAAGACCTCGTCGCGCAGCAGGTCCAGGAAGTTGGCCAGGCCGACGAACTGGCCCTTGCCGGTCAGCAGGTCGACGGCGTGGAAGGACAGCCAGAAGCCTTCCAGCACCGGCGCGGCGAGCAGGCCGAGGTAGCAGAGCGCGAACGGCGCGATGAAGGCCCAGCCGACCCACGCCGGGCCGTCCATCGCGGAGCGGCCGAGTGCGCCGCGCGGCGGCTCGGCGCCGGAGACCACCTCGGCCACCTCGGCCACCTCGCCCGCGGCGGCGCCGGCGGTGAGCGTCGCGGCGCTCATCGGACTTCCGCCGCGGTGGCGCCGGCGAGGAGCGCCTCGACCGGAACGCCGTCCGACGCCGGCTCGGCGTGATACGCCAGGCCGGCGCCGTCGAAGAGATGGACCTGCGCCAGGTCGGGACGCAGGCGCACCGTCTCGCCCATCGCGAGCGTGCTGTTCACCGGCACTTCGGACACGACGACCGTGCCGTCGCCCAGGCCGACGTGCGCGAGGCTGCGCTCGCCGAGGCGCTCCAGCAGCTCGATGCAGCCGGTGACCGGGCCGTCGGCGGCGAGGCGCAAGCCCTCGGGCCGCACGCCGACCTCGAGTCGACCGGCGATCGATGTCGCCGCGATCTGCGTCGTCACCACCGCGCCGCCGGGCAACCGCACGGCGATGCGGCCCTGCTGATCGGCCATGCGCTCGACCGGCAGGAAGTTCATCGACGGGCTGCCGACGAAGCCCGCGACGAAGCGCGTGCGCGGGCGTTGATAGATGTCCATCGGCGGACCGGCCTGCTCGACGCGGCCGCCGTTGAGCACGACGATGCGGTCGGCCAGCGTCATCGCCTCCACCTGATCGTGCGTGACGAACACCATCGTCGCGCCCAGCCGTTTGTGCAGCCGGGCCAGTTCGATGCGGGTGCGGTTGCGCAACTTCGCGTCAAGGTTGGACAGCGGTTCGTCGAAGAGGAAGGCCTTGGGCTCCTTGACGACGGCGCGCCCGATCGCAACGCGCTGGCGCTGGCCGCCGGACAGTTGCGCGGGACGGCGCTGCAGCAGCGTGTCGAGTTCCAGCATGCGCGCGGCGTCCTCGACGCGGCGGCGCACCTCGGCGTCGGCGATGCCGATGTTGCGCAGCCCGAAGGCCATGTTGTCGAACACGCTCATGTGCGGGTAGAGCGCGTACTGCTGGAACACCATCGCCAGCCCGCGCCGGCCGGGCGGCAGCGCGGTGACGTCCTGATCGGCGAGCAGGATGCGCCCGCCGGAGACGCTTTCCAGCCCCGCCAGCATGCGCAGCAGCGTGGACTTGCCGCAGCCCGACGGGCCGAGCAGCACGATGAACTCGCCCGCGCCGATGGTGAGCGAGAAGTCCGGGATGATGTCGACGGACCCGTAGCGCTTGGCCACGCTCGAGAACTCAATGCTTGCAGTCATACGTCTCCTGCCGGGCGCCGTCGGTCGCGACGCCTCTGGTCGATCGTGAACGAGGTCATCGCGCCCCGTTCACCGTGTCTCAGTCCGCGCGGGTCGATCCGCGCTTGCGGGCGCCATGTTGCCGCAACAGCTCGGCCTCGCGTTCGCGATACGGCGTGCCGTCGGTGTGCAGCACGTCGTGGAACCAGACCAGCGGCGGATCGATGGTGTACGGCTTCTTCCAGGAGTCCCACGGCATCTTGGTCTGGCTCTTGCCGTCGACGAAGCCCCAGTTGAGCATGCCGACGTCCTCGCGCCAGGCGATCGGCAGCGCGACGTCGAAGGTCGAGCCCAGGCTGCGCGCCATGTATTCGGTGCAGATCAGCGGGCGGCCGTAGGCCTGGAGCTGCCTGATGCGGGATTCGAGCTTCTCCGGCCAGCTGTAGTCGTGGAAGCTGATGACATCGGAGCCGGCCAGCTGCGCCTTCTGCACCGCGTTCAGTGCGTTGGACTCGGGGCCCCAGTCGTCGCCCAGCCAGACGCCGCTGGTCAGCGGCTGCGAGGGTCTCTGCGCGCGCGCCCAGTCGAAGACCTGCGGGATCAGCTCCGCGACCAGCGCGATCTTGTCCTTGGCCTCGCGCGGCAGGTAGTAGCCCATGCCGCCGCCCTGGTTGTCGGGCTCGTTCCAGACGTCCCAGTAGCTGACGCGCGGGTCCTGGCCGTAGGTCTTGACGATGTCCTCGACGTAGGCGCGCAGCGCGGGCCAGGTCGAGCGGTCGGCGAGCTGCGTCGCGGACGGGCTCTGCACCCAGCCGGAGTTGTGCACGCCGGGGATGGGCTCGCGCTGCGGGCCCAGCTTCGGATGCGGATCCCAGCAGGAGTCGAACAGCACGAACATCGTCCTGATGCCGTGACGGTCGGCGATGTCGAGGTACTGGCCGATGCGCGCCTTGAAGCCCGCGGCGTCCTGCGCCCACAACAGGTCGTGCAGGAAGACGCGCATCGTGTTCATGCCCAGGCCGGCGGCCCAGCCGAGTTCGAGGTCGATGCGCTCGGCGTCGAAGCTCTCGGCCTGCCACATGGCGAGCTGGTTGATCGCGGAGGCGGGCACGAAGTTGGCGCCCAGCGATGGCGGCTGCGCCTGGAACCAGGCATGCGCCTGCTCGGGCGTCCAGCGGGCGAGTGCGGAAGTGGAAGTGCTCATGGTCTTGTCTTCGGGGTGAAGCGGTAGGTCAGGCGATGGCGATAGACCTCGCCCGGGCGCAGCACGGCATCACGCTGCGGCCATTCGGGATGGTGGGGGCTGTCCGGCAGCGCCTCGGGCTCGATCGCAAGCCCGCCGTGCTTGCTGTGCGGACGGCCGTGGCGGTCGGGTGTCTGGGGCAGGAACTCGCCGGCGTAGAACTGCAGGCCGGGCGCGTCGCTGTGCAGCGCGAGCGTCAGGCGGCCATCGCCGGAACGCAGCACGGCGGCGGCGCTCTCGCCCTCCGGCGCGTCGATCAACCAGCAATGATCGTGGCAGGCCGGTTGCACATCGAGTCGGCGCAGCGCCTCGAGCGCGTCGCCGATGCGGCGCGGCTCGCGGAAGTCGAAGGGCGTGCCGGCGACGTCCTGCTGCTCGCCCGTCGGGATCAGGTCGGCGCGTACCGGCAGGTAGCGGCCGCCCGCGATCTGCAACTGCTGGTCGAGGATCTGGCGATCCGGCCCGTCGAGGTTGAAGTAGGCGTGGCTGCTGAGGTTCACCAGCGTCGGCGCGTCGGAGCGGGCCTCGAAGCTCACGCTGACGGTGAGCGGCGCCTCGACGCGGTAGGTCACGCGGACGTCCAATCGGCCGGGATAGCCCTGGTCACCGTCTTCCGAGCACAACGTCAGTTCCAGCATCTGCTCATCCCGATGCGCCACGTCCCAGACCTTGCGGTGGAAACCCACGGGGCCGCCGTGCAGTTGGTTCGGGCCCTCGTTCGCGTCGAGCGCGAAGCGCCGCCCGTCGAGCTCGAACGACGCACCCGCGATGCGGTTGGCGTAGCGCCCGACCACGGCGCCGAGGTAACCCGGCTGGCGGAGGTAATCGTCCGGTGTCTCGTACCCGAGCAGGACTTCGCGTTGCTGACGTTCCCCACCTTCCGGCCCGTCCTGCCGGTCCTGTCCGTCCTGCCCGTGCAACGGGACGATGCAGGACATCCACGACGCGCCGGCGTCGGTGACGGTGATGCGCAGGCCGTCGGGCGAGCGCAGCTCGAAGGTCTTGAGCGCGCTCATGCCAGCACCCCCGCGCCGTCGGAAGCGGCACAGACGTGGACCTCCGCCGCGCGGCCGTCCGGCGACCGGTAGCCGCGTTCGACGGCGACGCGGATCTCGTCGACCATCGCGCGCGGTGCGAGCGCG
The DNA here is from genome assembly GCF_048957715.1 of Mitsuaria sp. CC2. Lineage (NCBI taxonomy): Bacteria > Pseudomonadati > Pseudomonadota > Betaproteobacteria > Burkholderiales > Sphaerotilaceae > Roseateles > Mitsuaria sp. CC2. Next base: position 181,530 of record NZ_JARVXN010000038.1, read on the forward strand.
ATGACGCAGCCGCCGAAGCCGCCGCCGGTCATGCGCGCACCGCCGTGATCGCCGATGACATCCTGCATCAACGCGGCGAGCGCATCGATCGGGGGAACGGTGATCTCGAAGTCGTCGCGCATGGACCAGTGGGACTCGCGCATCAGGTGTCCGATCGCGGCGAGGTCGCCGCGCGTCAGCGCGTCGGCCAGGCCGGCGCAGCGGCGGCTGTCCCAGATGATGTGCCGGGCGCGGCGGCGGACGACGGGATCGAGCTGGCCCGCGCGGTGCGACCACAGCGCATCGTCGACGTCGCGCAGCGCCGTCACGCCCAGACCTTTGGCGGCAGCCTCGCATTGCTGGCGGCGCAGGTTGTATTCGCTGTCCACGAGGCCGCGCTGGATCTTCGAATCGACCACCAGCACCGCGATATCCGCAGGCATCGGGATCGGTCGGACCGCCAGGCTGCGGCAGTCCATCAGCAGCGCATGGCCCTTCACGCCGAGCGACGACGACAGCTGGTCCAGCACGCCGCAGCGGCAGCCGGCGTAGACGTTCTCGGCGCGCTGGCCGGCAAGCGCCATCGTCGAGGGCGGCAAGGACCAGCCGTTCAACGCGGAGAAGGCGTGGCCGATCGCCATCTCCAGCGAGGCCGACGAACTCAGCCCCGCACCCTGCGGCACGTTGCCCGCGATGGACAGCGTCGCGCCGCCGACGGCGTGCCCCTGCTCGCGCAGCACGGCGACCATGCCCTGGACATAGCGCAGCCACTGCGGGCTGGCGGCGACGTCCGCCGCGTCGCCGATGAGGAAGCGGCCGCGGGCGCCGTCGCCCGGATCGCCCGCTTCGGCAGGCAGGTCGCAGGCGAGGACCTCGATGACATCGTCGTCGCGGTGCGCCGCGGCCACGACGGTGTCGCGGTCGATCGCGCAGGGCATCGCGAAGCCCTCGTTGTAGTCGGTGTGCTCGCCGATCAGGTTGACGCGCGCCGGCGCGCGGCTCAGGCGCTCCGGCGACTGGCCGAACGCGCGCTCGAATCCCTGCACCGCGCGTTCACGCGGTGTCGCTTGGCGATCCTGGCTCATGCGCCCTCCGCCTGCGCGGCGCCGCGGCCGAGCGGTTTCGCCTGCCGGTAATGCACCGTGTCGCTGGCCTCGCGCAGCCGCTGCGCGGCGGTTTCCGGGGTGAGGTCGCGCTGCGCTTCGCCGAGCATCTCGAAGCCGACCATGAACTTGCGCACCGTCGCCGAACGCAGCAGCGGCGGATAGAAATGCGCGTGCAGCTGCCAATGGCGGTTGGCGTCGTCGTCCGGCTGGCCAGCGCCATGCGGCGCGCCGTGCCAGCCCATCGAATACGGGAACGAGCACTGGAACAGGTTGTCGTAGCGCGTCGTGAGGCGCCGCACCGCGACCGCGAGATCCTCGGCCTGCGCCGGTGTCATCGCGTCGAGGCGCAGCGTCGGCGCCTTGGGCAGCAGCAGCGTCTCGAACGGCCACGCGGCCCAGTACGGCACGACGGAGACCCAGTGTTCGGTCTCGACGACCACGCGGTCGCCCGCGGCGAGCTCATCGCGGACATAACGCACCAGCAGGGGTTCGCCGTGGCGATCGAGGTAGTCGCGCTGATGCGCATCGGCGAGCACAGCCTCGTCGGGCAGCTGGTCCAGGCCCCAGATCTGGCCGTGGGGATGCGGGTTGGAGCAGCCCATCGCCGCGCCCTTGTTCTCGAAGACCTGCACCCAGCGGTGGCGTGCGCCCATGTCGGCGGACTGGTCCATCCACGCCTGGACGACGGCGCGCAACTCGGGGACGTCGAGTTCAGGCAGCGTGCGGGCATGGTCCGGGGAGAAGCACAGCACGCGGCACTCGCCGGCGACGGGCATCGCCTGCAGGAGATCCGCGCCCGCTTCATCGGCGACGGCGAGGCGCCCTTCATCGCCCCGCGCCGGCTGCAGCGCCGCGAAGTCGTTCGTGAAGACGAAAGTGCCGGTGTAGTCCGGGTTGCGCTGGCCGTTTGCGCGGACATTGCCGGCGCACAGATGGCAGCTCGGGTCGTGGCGGGGCAGCGGCGTCTCGTCGAGCGACTCCTGTGCGCCCAACCAGGGCCGCTGCGTGCGATGCGGGGAGACCAGCACGTGACGGCCGGTCAGCGGATTGCGGCGGCGATGGACGCGGCCGGGGGCATCAGCGGAGGTGGCGGTCTCGGCGCCTCGCCCGTCGTGGTGTGCGGGGTTCATGGCCACCATTATCACGAACTTGTTTGTTATTAATGATCCGTCTTTACCCTAGGAAGCGTCCGCCGTCCCAGAGAAGCGGAGGGCTATCCCATAAACTCCCGAATCCGTCGGGTCCAAACGTTGACCCGGGACGAGCACAGAGGGGACGCGCATGGTGGAGGTCTCGGGCAGCCGGGTCTTGATGGTCGAGGGGGACGCGGCATTGGCCGTGGCCAAGGCCTTGGCGTCGGACACGCGGCAGGCGATGCTGGGCCTGCTCACCCACCAGGTGCTGAACGTCTCCGAGCTGGCCGGTGCCATGAACCTGCCGCACTCGACGGTGAGCTTCAACATCAACCAGCTGCAGGCGGTCGGCCTCGTCTCGGTCGAGGTGGAGCCCGGCACGCGCGGCCAGCAGAAGCTCTGCTCCAAACGCTACGACGAGGTGCGCCTGCGCCTGCCCGGCGCGGCGATCGAATCGCGGCCCAATGTCATCTCGATCAGCATGCCGATCGGCAGCTACCGCCATGTCGAGGCCAAGCCCACCTGCGGTCTGGTCAGCGAGAGCAAGATCATCGGCATGCTGGACGACTCGCGCTCGTTCTTCGAGCCCGAGCATGTCTACGCGCAACTGCTGTGGTTCGGCGGCTCGGGCTACGTGGACTACGCCTTCCCGAACAACCTGCCCTACGGCGCGGTACCCAGCCACCTCGAGCTGTCGATGGAGATCTGCTCCGAGGCGCCGCAGTTCAACGAGGACTTCCCGTCCGACATCACGCTCTGGATCAACGACCGGGAGATCGGCACCTGGACCAGCCCCGGCGACTACGGCGGCAAGCCCTCGCTGCTGATGCCGAGCTGGTGGCAGGTGGACCGCACGACCCACGGCCTGCTCAAGCAGTGGAGCGTGGGGGAGAAGGGCTCGATGATCGACGGCGTGGCGCTGGGCGCGGTCAAGATCGGCGACCTGGACCTGCCGCAGACCAACCACATCAAGGTCAGGCTGGGCATCAAGGACGACGCCCGCAACCGCGGCGGCCTCAACCTGTTCGGCCGCAAGTTCGGCAACTACCCGCAGGACATCGTCATGCGGATCGCGTTCGACTTCCCGCGCGGGCACGGCCCCGACGCGGTGGGCGCCAACGCTTCGGCATCGCCGAGACCGCGCGAGATGCGCTGAGCGACCCAGGCGCCGGGGCGCTGCCCCACTTTCACGACGCTCGTTAGTAACAAACATACTTGTTATTAACGACCGATCCGGTCTACCATCCGCGCCGATCCCACCCGGGGCGCGGCATGAGGCCGCGCCGATGCGGCGGGACAGGAGACCTTCCCATGCATCCAGACACGGACGCGGACCTGCCGCGCCGCCGTTGGCTCGGTCTGGCCGCCGGCCTGGGACTCGCGGGCGCCGCGATGTCGACCGGCTGCGCCGGTGCCTCACCCGCCCGCCCCTCCGCCGCGTCGTCCGGCGCCGCCGCTTCGGCCACCGCCTCCGAGACCGCCATGTCGACCACTTTCACCAACCCCGTGCTGCCGGACCGCGAGGCTGGCGATCCTTTCGTCGTCTTCCATGAGGGCGCGTACTACCTGACGGCGACCTTCGATCCGAACGGCGGCGTGTGGGTCTACCGCTCGAACCGGTTGAGCGACTGGCGCGGCGCCGAGCGGAAGAAGGTCTGGACCGCGGATTCCAGCGGCCCGCGCAGCGCCATGATCTGGGCGCCTGAGCTGCACCCCTTGAACGGCCGCTGGTACCTGTACTTCACCGCCTCCGACCAGGTCGACGCGAACCACCGGCATTACGTGCTCGAAGCCGACCATCCGATGGGGCCGTACCGCGACCTCGGACGCGTGCATCTGGCGCATGAGCGTTATTCGATCGACGGCTCGGTGCTGCAGCTGGCGGACGGCCGGCTGTTCTGGATGTACGCCGACTCCGGCCTGTGGATCGCGCCGATGTCGAGCCCGGCCAAGGCGATCGGCCCTGGCGTGCGCATCGTCCAGGGCGAGCACGACTGGGAGCGCGGCTGGCACCAGGTCGACGGCCGGTGGCAGGTCCAGGCCAAGGACTACTGGATCGAGGCGCCTCAGCCGCTGCGTCACGGCGGGCGCGACTTCGTCGTGTACTCGGCGGGGCACACGGCGGCGGTGTACTACCTCGGCCTGCTGGAGCTGACCGGCAAGGATCCGATGGATCCGAAGAGCTGGACCAAGCATCCGAAGCCGGTGTTCAGCCCGGAGCCCAGCCCCGGCGGCGGCGCGCCCGGCGTCTTCGTCCCGGGTCACAACAGCTTCACCAAGTCGCCCGACGGCAGCGAGGACTGGCTCGTCTATCACGCCAAGGACAGCGCGGAAAACGACGCGCGCGGCCGCACCATGCGCATCCAGCGTTTCACCTGGGCGGCGGACGGGAAACCGGACTTCGGTCGCGCCATCCCGGCAGGCGTGCCGCAGCGCAAGCCCTCCGGCGAAGTCTGAACGGAGAACGCCATGGCACCCCGATCCCGCTTCTCCTTGTCCGTCTCTCAACCCGGCCTCTTGCGCTCGTTGGCGACTGCCGCTTCGGCCTTGCTGATCGGCGCCCTGCTCGGCGCCTGCGCGAGTTGCGGCGGTGGCTCGTCGAGCGCCGGCACCGCGTCGCCCACCGCGCCGCCGCCGACCACCCCGCCGCCCGTCGCCCGCACTGGCACCTTGCTGAACGGGGACGCGCCGGCCTTCTATCCGCGCCTGATCCGGCTGAGCCATCAGACCGACGCGTCACTGAACGGCGCGCTGCTCGCCAGCACCATCTCCTTCGACGGCGATCGCGGACAGGGCAAGCTGTTCCTCAGCAAGGACGACGGCGCCAGCTTCCAGCCTCAGGGTGCGGTGACCGATGGTGCGTGGCCGAAGGGCCTGTGCTGCGGCTCGGTATTCGAGCTCCCGACGGCGGTGGGCGCGCTGCCGGCAGGGACGCTGCTGTGGTCGGCGTCAGTCGGGCAGGACACGCCCGGCCAGCCGATGACACATCCGATCCACCGCAGCGACGACGGGGGCAAGACCTGGCGCTTCCTCGCGAATTGCGGCGTCGGCAACAAGCCGCGCGGCGCCGAGGGGACGGGGATCTGGGAGCCGGAGTTCCTCGTAACGCGCGATGGGGCGCTCGCCTGCCTGTATTCGGACGAAACCGACGGCACGGCGGCCGGCGTCTCGCAGACGCTGAAACTGATGAGCACCGCCGACGGCGTCACCTGGACGGCACCCCGCGTGATCGTCGACGCGGTCAAACCGACCGACCGCCCGGGCATGGCGGTGACGAGCCGGCTGGCCGACGGCCGCTACCTGCTGACCTACGAGCATTGCAGCACCGCCGGGCTGGATTGCCGGGTGGCGATGAAGTTCTCGGCGGACGGCCTGGACTGGGGGGATCCTGCGGCACGAGGCGAGGAGCCGAAGACGGCCGACGGCCGCTTCTTCCGCCACACGCCGACGCATGTGCCTTTGCCGGCGAGTCAGCGGATCGCGCTGGTCGGGCAGTTGTTGTTCAACGCGGCCGGCCAGGTGGACACCGCCGGCAACGGCCGGACGGTGTTCCTGAGCAGCACCGCCGACGGCAGCGGCGCATGGACGACGATGGATGCGCCGGTGACGCTGACCAACGCGCCGGCGCAGACGAACTGGTGCCAGAACTATTCGTCGCCGCTGCAGCCGAGCGCCGACGGCAGGCGGCTGATCATGCTCGCGAGCGACTTCGAGACGAACACGGCCGGACAGCAGGTCTGTCGCACGCGCTTCGGCAGCGCGGCGCTTCCCACGCCCTGACGCCTCTTACTCCCTCTCCCGCACTGCGAGAGAGGGTTGGGGTGAGGGTCGAGGCAGGACCTGCCCGCTCAGATCGCGATGGCGTGAAGCGCGGTGGCGGTCCGGGCGGTCGGCCACAGCGCCAGCCCGCCGGCCAGGCTCCACGCCTGCCCATGGCCCAGGCGCCGCAGCGCCCGTGCTGCCTGCGCGCTGCGGTTGCCGCTGCGGCAGAAGAAGATCACCGGCGTCTGTTCCGGGAGCGCGCGCCAGCGCGGCAACGCGTTGACCAGCGCCGACAGCGGCACCGCTTCCGGCGCCAGCTCCTCGGTGGGGCTCATGCGCGCTTCGTAGGCCTCACGCACATCCACCAGCACCGGCTTCGGCCCGAAGCCGTCGCCCAGCATCGCCTGCAGGCCGGCGACGTCGAGTTCCACACGCTCCGTCGCCCGCGCGCAATCCACGCGCGCGCCGCAGGCCATGGTCTGGTATTCGGTCGGCGCGAGGTCGTGCTCCAGCACGCCCTTGCCGATCGCGAACGCCTCCGCGCTCAGACGGCCGTTCAGCACACCGTCGAGCAGCGGCTGCGCGCCGCACTCCACGGCGAGCGTCGTCGCGAAACGGTCGTCGTAGTCATGACCGGGCAGCAGCAGCCCGTCCAGGCCGACGTGGCGCTCCAGCGTCTTCAAGGACGACCCGAAGGCCGCCGGTGCGCTCTGCTCGAAATCGCTGCGACCCAGCGCGCCCGGCATCACCGTGTCGCCCACGAAGGTCGCGATGAGCTCATCGGCCTCACGCAGCAGGTAGGCCGTCGAATCTTCCGTGTGTCCCGGAATCGCGAGGCGCGTCAGTCGGTGCACCCCAAGCACGATCTCCTCGCCGTCCCGCGGCCAGCCCAGCGCATCGACGCGATCGGCGAGCGCCTCCTCGGCGAGCAGGCTCGTCATCGCGTCCCGCAGCGCCTGCGCCGACGACGCATGGTCGCCGTGGCTGTGCGTGTCCAGGATCGCGGCCAGCGTCAGCCCGCGACATCGCATCCACTGCGCCAGCGTGCCGGTCAGCTCCGGCAGCGGATCGACGACCACGCAACGGCGGCTCGCCACGTCGGCGACGACGTAGCAGCACGCCCCGTCCACGGCGAAACGCGTCAGCAGTTCCGGCGCCTGAGGCGTCTCGTTCGGCGCGGGGCTCTGGCAGGTCGCGCGCAGGGACTCGCCGCAGGCGCGCAGGCGTCTGCAGGCCTCTTCGATGGTCGACTCGGTGTCCGCCGCCCCGAAGGACAGCCGCACCGCGGAACCCGCGCGCCACGCCGGCAGGCCCATCGCCTGCAGCACGTCGCTGGGCGCCGCCTTCGCCGCACCGCAGGCGGAGCCCCCGCTGACGCGCAGGCCGGCGGCATCGAACAGGTCCAGCAGCAGCTTCGCACTCAGCCCGGGGACCGAGACGTTGAGCGTCGTCGGAAGGCTGATGTCGAAGGGCGCGTTGAACACGACGCCGGGGAAGGCCTCGCGCAGCGCGTCGGCCAGACGCTGGCGGCGGTCCAGCAGCTGCCCCAGCGACGCGAACACGCCGCCGCCTTCCAGCGCCTCCAGCACCGCGCCCAACGCGGCAATGCCGGCCATGTTCTCCGTGCCCGAGCGCTGGGCGCCTTCCTGCCCCCCGCCGGCCATCAGCGGTGTGAACGGCGCGCCCTCGCGGACGTAGAGCATGCCGACGCCCTTGGGCGCATAGAGCTTGTGGCCGGAGAACGGCGCGTAGTCGATGGCGCGTTCGCCCAGCAGCAGCGGGAGCTTGCCCAGCGCCTGCACGCCGTCGACCAGCCACAGCGCGCCGCTGCCGCGCAGCGCGTCGGCGATGCCGTCGAGGTGGCTGATGACGCCGGTCTCGTTGTTGGCGGCCATCGTGCAGACCAATCCCGCCGAGAGCGCATGCGCGCGCAGCCAGGCCAGGTCATGGCGGCCATCGATGCCGACGGGGATCGCGACGACCTCCAGATCCAGGCCCAGCAGCGTGTTCCAGTGCCTGAGCGCCTCGGGGACGGCCTTGTGTTCGGTCGCGCCGTAAAGCAGCCGCGGCGGGATGCGCTGGCCGGCCTCGCGCCGCTGCCGGAGCGAGGTCAGCGCGGACAGCACGGCGGTCTGGATGCCTTCGGTCGCGCCGCTGGTGAAGACCAGCCGGCCGCCCGGTGCGCCGAGCACGCGCCGCGCGGTGGCGCGGACCGCGTCCAGCCGGGCCCGGGCCTTGAGGCCGCTGCCGTGGATGCTGCTCGGGTTCCCGAACGCGTCCGCCATCACGGAGAGCGCGGCGTCGCGGGCCTGCGGCAGGACGGGGGTGGTGGCGTTGGCGTCGAGATAGATTTCCATGGCCGTCGATTGTCAGAATTCACGCTTGGAATCCACGTGCAAAATCCATCTTTCCTTGGCCGAATTCGGCAATTGAATTCCAAGATTGGCTGATATGACGAAACTGGATTCCATCGACCGCAAGATTCTGGATGTCCTGCAGCGGGACGCGTCGGTGCAGGTGAGCGAGTTGGCGGCCGAGGTCGGCTTGTCGACGACGCCGTGCTGGCGCCGGGTGCAGCGGCTCAAGGAGTCGGGGGTGATCACTCGCAACGTGATGCTGGTGGACCCGAAGAAGGTGAACGTCGGGGTGACGGTGTTCGTGTCGGTGCGGACGAACGTGCACTCGCAGGCCTGGTTCGACCAGTTCCGCGCGGCGATCGAGGCGATCCCGGAAGTCGTCGAGTTCTACCGGATGAGCGGCGATGTGGACTACCTGCTGCGCGTGGTTGTGCCGGACATCGCGGCCTACGACCAGGTGTATCGCCGCCTGATCGCGGGGACTCAGCTGTCCGACGTCAGCTC